>JANNOT010000378.1:0-17787 GCA_031399375.1 Paraoceanicella sp. | reverse complement strand
CGCCGTCGTCCCCGGCCCCCGCTACACCCTGGCAAGCCAGACGTTCAGCCTGCTCGATGCAGGGGGCACGCCGCCCCGCCTGGACGCGGCTGCACTCGGCGCGCCCGTCCGGGGACCCGCCACGGCGGCCGACATCCTCGCGGCCGAGGATGCGGCGGTCGGCACGCTTCAGCGCGCGGGCTATGCCTATGCCCGGTTTCTGGGTCGCGACGCCGAGGCGGATCCGGAGGCGAAAACGATCACGGTCGTCAGCACGCTTCAGGCGGGGCGCCCCTACAGCTTCGGTCCCGTGGCGTTCCGGGGCGTCACGGCGGTCGAGGAGCGCTATCTGCGCACCTACCTGACGTTCCGTGAGGGTGATCGCTTCGATGCCGTGCGGCTGCGCGACTATCAGCGCGAGCTTGCCGAAACCGAGCTTTTCACCGCGGTGACCGTGGCCCCGCCCGAGGACCCGCCCCCGGGCACGGTCGCCCCGATCGTCGTGACGGTCGACGAGCGGGTACCGCGCACCGTGTCGGCGGGCCTGCGCTACGACACCGTCGACGGCCCGGAGGGATACGGCGCCCTGACCCATCGCAACCTCTTTGGCCGCAACGAGGAGGGGACGGTGGCCCTGCGCGCCGGGATCGAGCGCCAGTCGCTCGAGGCGGGGCTGCGGTTCCCCCAGGTCTGGCGCAATGGCCAGGACCTGCGCACCACGCTCGAGCTCCGGCGCGAGGACAGCGAAGCCTTCCGCGAGCTTGGCGGCACGGCGACCCTGGGGCTTGAGCGCGAGATCGGCGAGACGCTGATCCTGGGCGCGGGCGGTCTGGTGGAGGTCAGCCGGATCGAGGACGGCGACGAGGAAGGCGACGCCCTGCTCGCCGGGCTTCCCGTCTTTGCCGCCGTCGATACGACCGACGATCCGCTCGATCCCCGCCGCGGCTGGCGCCTCCGGCTCGACGCCACGCCCCTGGGCGGGCAGTTCGACGGCGAGACGGTGGGCTTTCTCAGCCTCGACGGACGGGCCTCGACCTATGTGGCGCTCGACCAGGACGGCCGCTATGTCTTTGCCACCCGGGCGTGCATCGCGAGCATCGCGGCCGGGGCGCTCGGCGACGTCCCCGCGACCCGGCGGCTCTATGCCGGGGGCGGGGGCTCGGTCCGGGGCTACGCGCTCGATTTCATCGGCCCCATCGACGATGACGGCGATCCGGTCGGCGGCCTGTCGGCCATCGAGCTCGGGGCAGAGATGCGCGCCAGGCTCTATGGCGATTTCGGCGGCGTGGCGTTCGTCGATGCGGGTAGCGTGTCGACCGAACCCTACCCCGATCTCGGCGAGGATGTGCAGATCGCAGCGGGCCTGGGCCTGCGCTACTATTCGCCCGTGGGGCCGGTCCGGCTCGACGTCGCGGTCCCGCTGAACCGCCGCGACGTGGATGATCCGATCGCGGCCTATTTCTCCATCGGGCAGGCGTTCTGATGCGGCGGGGGCTCGTGGCACTCATGCTCGTCCTCCTCCCCGTGGCGGTGGGGGCGCAGCAGTCGATCTTCGGGATCCGCAACAGTCTGGTTCAGTTCGTCCTGTCGCAGATCTCCACCCCCGGCAGCTTTGAGGTGACGGCCGAAACGGTGGAGGCGCCCCAGGACGGGGGGACCCGGCTGCTGGGGGTCAGGGTTTCGGACGGGCGCGGCGTCTGGATCGAGATCGGCGAGGTGACGGTGACCTGGAACGCCGCGCGCATCCTGCGCGGCGAGCTGGAGATCCCGCGGATCTACATCGCCGATCTGACCATGAGCCGCCTGCCGGATCCGGCCGCCGAGCCGCCGCAGCTCCGCCCCGGAGCGATCCCCGCGCGGTCCTCGCCCTTCGACTGGCCGCGCAGCCCGGTGGTGCTGCGCATCCAGGACATGCGGCTGGAACGGATCGCGGTCGCCGAGGGGATCCTGCCCCAGCCGATCCGCTTTGACGCCGTCGGGCGGGCAGAGGACCAGGGCGACGTGCAGGCGTTGTCGCTGACCGTCACGCGCACGGACGGGCGCCAGGGCGCCATTGCCTTCGACTACCTGCGCGATTTTGCGGCGGGGACGTTCCGCCTGCGGCTGGACGCGGACGAGGCGCCGGGCGGGATCGTCGCCGCAGCGGCGGGGTTCCCGCCCGACAGCCGCAGTGCGGTGCGGCTGACGGCGGACGGGCCGCGCGACGATTGGCGGCTCGATTTCACCGCGGGGGTGGAGCGCGTGTTCGAGGCGCGCGGGCAGGCGCAGGTCAGCTTCGACGCGCCGCTCGGCGTGACGGCGGACTTCACCCTGACGCCGGGGCCTGCGATGGAGCCGCGGCTGCGCGCCGCCCTGTCGCCGCGGGCCGCGCTCCGCGCGCGCGTCGAGGAGACGGCGGGGGTCGTGACCATCTCGGAGCTCGCCATCGGCGCGCGGGACGTGGACCTGACGGCCCGCGGGACCTATGCGCGGGCAGGTGGGGCGGTCGATCTCGCGGTCGGTTTCATCGCGCGCCCGGGGCTCGCCGATCTCGTGCCGGGCGTGGCCTTCGACGGTGCGGGGTTCGACGGCACGGTGCGTGGCACGCCGACCGACCTGCGCGCCGAGGGGCGGGCGCGGCTCGCCGGGCTTCGCACCGCGGCGGTCGATGCGGGTGCGCTCGACCTCGCGCTCGATCTGGGGCGGCGGGGCGAGGTGCTGTCGGTCCGGGCGACGGGGGACGGCACTGGGCTGCGGCTCGACCGCCTGACACCCGAGATGGTCGGGCCGGTCACGCTCGATCTGAGCGTCGCGCAGGCGGGGGACCGCCTGCGGATCGAGAGGCTCGCGCTCGACAGCCCGCTCCTGACCATCGGTGCGGCGGGTGAGAGCGACATGGGCTTTCGGGATGGCGCGTTCGCCTTCACGGTCGCGGCCCCCGCGCTCGGCGTTATCGCGCGCGCCTACGGGGTCGAGGCCGAGGGCGGGGCGGAGATGGACGGGACCGCCACGTTGACCGCAGGGCAGGCGGCGCTGGACCTGGGCGGCGTGCTGAACGATCTGCGCTCGCCCGCTGCCGATCTGGGGCGGTTCGGGTTCTGGGCTGAACTGGCGCAGGAGGGCGAGGCGATCCGCTTCGCCACCGCAGGGACCGCGCGGGCGCTCCGGCTCGACCGGCTCGGGCCGGACGTCTTGCGCACCGCATCGCTCGATGCGGCCGGGCGGATCGCAGGCGATCGGCTGACCCTGACCCGGGCCGCGATCCAGGGTCCGCTCCTGTCGCTGGTCGTCGCGGGTGCCGCGGGGATCTCTGCGGGCGATCTGGACCTCGCCTACCAGCTTTCGACCGCCGATGCGGCGCCGGTTGCCGCGGCCTACGGCCAGGCGGCGACGGGTCGCGTGGCGGCGAACGGGCGGATCACGCGGCCTGGCGCGGCGGTGGCCCCGGTGGTCGAGGGGCGGCTGACGGGCACCGGCCTCGGGTTCGGCGGGCAGGCGCTGGGCGATCTGACCATCGCGCACCGCGTGTCGGTATCCCAAACGCCCTCCGGCGAGATCGAGGCAGAGGGGCAGGCCGGGATCCTCGGCCCGGTGCGGCTCGCGACCGCCTTTGCCTTCGCGGCCCCTCGGCTGACGCTCGAGCGGCTGTCGCTCGACGCGCTCGGCATCCGCCTGCGCGGCGGGATCGTGGCGGATACCGCGACGCCCCTCGTGACGGGCGAGCTTGCGCTGCGGGGCCCGGATCTCCGCCCGCTCGGGGCCTTCTTCGGCCAGGACCTGCGCGGACGCGGGGCCGGGACGTTGACTCTGGCGGCGCCGGGCGGACGGCAGGATGCGGCGCTCGACCTCGGGCTCCGCGGTGTTGCCGCGGCGGGGATAGCGGTGGCGGAGGCGCGGTTGCGCGGGCAGGTGCGCGATGCGCGGGGAAACCCGACGGTGGATGCGCGCCTGTCGGCAGCCGGGGTCACGGTCGGCGGGGCAGAAATCGCGACCCTCGCCGTCGATGCCCGCGGTCCGCTTTCGGCGCTCGGGCTGACGGCCGAGGCGAGCGGTATGGCGGGGGGGCGGCCGCTGGACCTGCGCCTCGCTGCCCGGATCGCGGCTACCGCCGAACCGCCGCGCGCCACCGTGTCGATGGCCGAGGCGAACTATGGCGGCGAACGCGTCGCCCTGGCAGCACCCCTGGTGCTGCGCGCGACGGGTGGGGTGGTGGTGGCGGACGGGCTCGACCTCGTCCTGCCCCGGGGGGGCCGGATCACTGGGCGACTGGGCGGGGGAGCCGGGGGGCTGTCCGGCGACCTTACCCTGTCCGCCGTCGATCTCACGCTCGCCAAGGCGCTCGCCGGCGTGCCGGTGGCGGGCGGGGTGCTGGACGGGACCGCGCGGTTCGATACCGGTGCGGGCCGGGCCGAGGGGCGGCTGACCGGCCGCGGACTGCGGCTCGATGCGGTCCCCCAAGAGGCGGGGGCGCTCGCGCTCGATGCGACGCTCGACTGGCGGGGCGGCCCGGCGCGCGTCGCGGCCACCCTGTCGGGCGATTTCGGCGACCCCATCGCCGTGACCGCGTCACTGCCCCTGACCCGTGGGCCGATCCCCGGCCTGAACCCCCGCGGGCCGCTTGCCGCGACGATCGGCTGGCGGGGCGAGATTGGCGCGCTTTGGGCCGCGGTCCCGCTGCCCGCGCATCTCCTGAACGGTGCGGCCGATGTCGCCCTGCGCATCGGCGGGACGCCGCGCGCCCCGACCGTCGCGGGCACCGTCGGGCTGTCGGGTGGGCGCTACCAGTTTCTCGACGCGGGCGTGATCCTGACGGATCTCACCATCCGCTCGCGCATCGCGGGCACGCGGGACCTTGTGCTTGACCTATCGGCCCGCGACGGGGCGAACGGGCGGGTGGAGGGGGAGGTGCGCCTCGCGTCCACCGACGGGCCGCCGACGCTTACCGCCCGGCTAAGCGCGCGGCAGGCGGTGCTGGTACGCCGGGACGATGTGACCGCGCGCCTCAGCGCCGACCTGACGGCGGACGGGCCGCTGACCGGGCCGCGGATCGCGGGGCTCGTCACGGTGGACCGGGCCGAGGTGCGGCTGGTGAACGCGATGCCGCCCTCGGTCGCGACCCTGGGCGAGGTCCGGCTGAAGGGCGCCCCCCCGCCACCGCCCGCGGGCGATGGGGACGGTGGCCCCACGCTCGACCTCGCGGTCCGGGCGCCGGGGGCGATCTTCGTGCGCGGGCGGGGGCTCGACAGCGAATGGAAGGCGGACGTGACCATAACCGGCGCCGCGGGCGACCCCCGGATCGCGGGGGCGGTCGAGCGGCTGCGCGGCAGCTTCCTGCTGATCGGCGAGCGTTTCGAGCTGGAAGAGGGGCGCATCACCTTTCCCCCCGGCCCGACCATCGATCCAGCCCTCGTGCTGACCCTCACGCGGACCGACAACGACATCACCGGGCGCATCCTCGTCACCGGTCGCGCGTCCGAGCCCGAGATCGGGTTTTCCTCCTCGCCCCAGTTGCCGGAGGAGGAGGTGCTGCCGCGCCTGCTCTTCGGCACCTCGAAACAGGGGCTGACCGCGGGCCAGGCGATCCAGCTCGCCGCCGGGGTGGCGCTGCTCACGACCGGCGAGGCGGGCCCCCTCGACATCGCTCGCGAGGCGCTCGGCGTCGACGTGCTCCAGGTCGACCCGGGCGCGGACTCGACCGATGTGACGGTCGGCAAGACGCTCGCCCCCGGCGTCTTCGTCGGGGCCACCCGCGATGTGACGGGCAAGGGCGGAAGCGCGGTCAAGATCGAGGTCGAGGTGTTCGAGGGGTTCCAGATCGAAGGCGAGGTTGGCCCCGAAGGCTCCAGCGTCGGCGCGGGCTGGACGCGCGATTTCTGAGCGGCCCTTGCCGCCGCACCTCCGCGCGCGGTAGAACTCCCCCCGGGAACGCCGGTTTAGCTCAGCTGGTAGAGCAGTGGTCTTGTAAACCGAAGGTCGGGGGTTCGAGTCCCTCAACCGGCACCATGTCCCGTCAGGCCCGCGGAAGCCCCCCCGCCTCGGCGAGGAACGCGACGATCCGGTCCACCCCGCCCCCGTCCCGCACGTTGCAGAAATAGAACGGCCGCTCGCCGCGCATCCGCCGCGCATCCCGGTCCATGACGTCGAGCGAGGCGCCGACATGGGGGGCAAGATCGATCTTGTTGATCACGAGCAGGTCGGATTTCGTGATCCCCGGCCCGCCCTTGCGCGGGATCTTGTCGCCTGCGCAGACGTCGATGACGTAGATCGTGAGATCCGCAAGCTCCGGGCTGAACGTGGCCGAGAGATTGTCCCCCCCGCTCTCGATCAGGATGAGGTCGAGATCGGGGAATTTCCGCTTCATCTCGTCGACGGCGGCGAGGTTGATCGAGGCATCCTCGCGAATCGCCGTATGGGGGCAGCCGCCGGTCTCGACCCCCATGATGCGCTCCAGCGGCAGGGCCTGGGAGCGCATCAGGAACTCCGCATCTTCGCGGGTATAGATGTCGTTGGTGATCGCTGCGATGGACCAGCGGTCGCGCATCGTCTTGCAGAGCTGGTCCATCAGCGCGGTCTTGCCCGCACCGACCGGTCCGCCAATGCCGACCCGGAGCGGCCCGTGGGGGGAGTGGTGCGGCGCGTGGCGGGGGGATGTCATGTGCGAAAGAGCCTCGTGTACTGGGTTTCGTGCTGCATGGACGCGATATCGGCCAGAATGGCCGCGCCGCCGAGATCGTCAACCTCCGCCACCAGCGCCGCCGCGCCGAGCCGCAGGCAGAGCGGCGCCAGCCCGTGAAGGATGCGCTGCCCCTCGGTCTGGCCGAGCGGGATCAGGCGAACACCGGCGGAGACCAGGTTGGCGGCGGTCGCGTGCAGAAAGAGGGGCAACACCTCCTCCGCCGCCACGCCCGCCGCCGCGGCGGCCGCGCCCAGGGCGACGGGGTAGGGGGCGGCGGCGGGATCTGTCCCCAGGACGGCCGCCGTGGTGCGCGCAAAAGCGGCCCCCATCGCCTCTGTCTCGAGCAACCGTTCGCGGCTCGGGGCAAGGGCACGGGCGAGGGCGCAAAGCTCCACCCGCCCGGCCGCGTCGCTGGCCCACGCACCGGCGAGCAACACGGCATCGGCCCAACCCCCGCCATGGGCCAGCACGCCCCCGACCCAGGCCGCGAGGCTCGCCCCGTCGCGCACCGCGCCGGTGTCGATCGCCCGCTCGAGGCCGTGCGAATAGCTGAACGCCCCGACCGGATAGCCGGGCGACAGCCAGGTGAAGAGCGTGAGGCTCGCGGCGCCGGTCACGCCCTGCGCGACCCCGGGACGGGCGGTGCGGGGGCGTGACCCGCATCGGGGTGATGCCCGGGACCATGGCTGTGGCTGTGAGCTTGCTCGTGGCCGTGGCCATGCGCGTCGCGGTGCCGGCCCGCGGGGCTGCGCCCGTCTGTCTCCCCGTCTGCTCGGCCCTCCCCGTCCGTCTCCGCGTCTGTCTCCCCGCCCGTCCCCGAGTCCGCGGCGCCATGTCCGCCTGCCGGGCCGTGGCTGTGGGCCATGGTCCGGCCGAGGCCGTAGGCGCCGCCTTCGGGCGTGAACGGGGCGTCGATGGGGGTCAGCGTGGCGCCGAGGCGGACCAGCATGGCCTCGATCACATGGTCCCGGCGGATCAGCAGGCGGTCGGGCGCGATCTGGCAGGGGGTGTGGCGGTTGCCCACATGCCAGGCGATGCGGATGAGCGCACCGGGGGGGGCGGTGACGGCCACCAGGGCCTCGGGCGCGGCGCCGATCTCGAAGAGCTGCCCATCGGTCGTCTCGAGCGCGTCCCCGGCGGCGAGCGCCGTCGTCTCGGCCAGGTCCACCAACAGCCCGGCGCCGCCACCGCGCCGGAGCATGCGCCGCCGCAGCAGGCGGCTGTCATAGTCGAGCACGAGCCGCTCTGCCGAGCCGGTCCAGGTCCCGGCGGGGCGGTGGATACGGGCCGTCGGATGGTCGGTCATGGGCTCCCCGCGCTCAGAGCTGCCAGACCCGGGGCAGCGCCCGGCCGAGCAGGTAGGTCAGAGTGTCGGCGAGTGCCGCGCGCAGGGCAAGCCCGTCCGGCGCCACGGCGCGCAGCGACAGCCGCCCGCCCCAGGCGCTCGCCCCGCTCCGGACTGCGCCGGATGGCAGCCGGTCGCGCACCGCGTCCAGCCGATCCTCGGCATCGGGGGCGGCATAGAGCAGGGTCGCGAACGCCCGGGCACCGTCCAGCGTCGCGGGACCCCCGGGCATGCTGCCCTCGATCCGCAACGCGTCGGCGGCCAGCAGCGCTCCGCCGCGCCGGATGCGCCAGTCGTCGCGAAACCGCAGCTCCCCGACCGTCTCGCCCATCGCCGCCCGGCCGATCAGGATCGTCTCGAGCACAAGCAGCGTCGCGTCCGCCGCCATCTCGACCGCGAGCCGCCGGTGCAGGGCGGAGCGGTCGAAGAGGATCGTCTCCTGCGGCAGCCAGTCGATCCGTGCCCCGGGGCCGAGGGCCAGGGTCGTCTCCACCCGCCCGGTCTCGCCGGGCTGGGCGCGATAGACGCGCTCGGCCGCCTGGGTCGTCAGGATCAGCCGCGCACCGGGGCCCGCGGCCCCTGCATAGGCGAGCCGGTCCCCCCCGGTGATCCCGCCCGCGGTGTTGAGCAGCACCGCCTCCAGCGCGGGATCGTCGGTGCGGGGCAGGAGGACCTTGGCCGAGCCCTGCTGGTAGAGCGTGTCGAGCACCGATCGCCCGTCGCGGACCCGCGCCCCGACGGATGCCGCGCCCTGCGCGCGCGGCTGGGGTGCGGCCATCACCGCCCCACCCGCTGCATGGCGATGCGAAGCGCTGCGCGTTCGAGAAGCGCCCGGTCCGGCAGCGGCCCGCCGGAGCGCAGGGCGAGGTCGGTCTCGGTGATCAGCGACAGGGCGCGTTCGAGCCGGCCGACGCCCCACGCGCGGATCTGGCCCAGCATCGCGTCCCGCCGCGGCCCGAACACCGGCGGGCGCGCTCGGCCGAGCGCCGCCTCCGCCCCCTCGGGTGCCACGGCGGCGGCGTGCAGGGTGCGAAAGTGCCGCCCGAGCGCGATGCAGAGCGTGGTAGCGGCGACCCCCTGGTCGGCGAGGCGTCCGAACTCGGTCCCGACCGCGCCCACCCGCCCCTCGGCCACCGCCGCGACGGCGGCGTCCAGATCGGCATCGATGGTCTGGGGCGCGCAGGCCGCGATGTCGGCCAGGCTGAGGGGGGCGGGCGCGCCGCGCATGTAGAGCGCAAGCTGCGCCAGCAGCGGCGGCAGGGCGCCTGCATCGAGCGCGCCGGCCCGCTCGACCAGGTCCTGCACCGCGTCGGGCGTCGCCGCGAGGCTGACCGCGGCCAGTGCCGCCTCGATCTCTCCACGACCCGGAGGATCGGCGTAGAGCGCGACCGCCGCTGCGTCCGGCGCGTCCTCGAACCGCTTGCGCAGCTTCGACCGGGCGGGAAGCAGCCCGGCCGACGCAATCAGGACGCCGTCATCGGCCTGCGCCCCCGCGATGGCATCGCCCATCAGCGCGGCCAGCCCGTCGCCCGCATCGGCGACCACCACGGCCCGGGGACCGGGAAAGAAGCCGCGCGCGCGCAGGGCATCCTGAAGTGCCGCGGGATCGGCGCGCAGGGTCGCGGGGTCGAGCCGGACCACACGCATCTCGCCCTCGCCCGCCGCGCCTGCGACCGCGCGCACCAGCGCCTCGCGTTTCAGGGCGACCGCACTGTCATCGGCACCATGGACCAGGATCCCGCGCAGCCTCACGTCCGGCCGCACGAGGAATGCGGCGAGGTCGCGCCCGTTGAGTTTCACCGCCCCGCCCCCTCAGGCGGGCAGGCGATCGGCCCGCGCGGCGATCTGGATGGCGATCTTGTCGGCCAGATCGCGGGCCATCCGCACCTCGGCATCCCGCGCGGCGATCCGCGTGGAATAGACCGTCGCGGTCGAGGAATAGGCCGTGTAGCTCGTCGCCGTGCCGTCGAGCACCTGGGGGCCTGCGCCCCCCCCCGCGCCGCGCAGCCGCCAGAGCGCGACCGCCGTCAGGTTGTAGCGTGTGATGTCGTTACCCCGGGTGATCCCGAGCTCCTCCTCGCGCACCGCAAGGTCGATGTCGAGCCGATAGGCGGGCGAGGGCGCCGCGCCCAGTTTCTCGCGCAGCCGGTCGGTGAGGGTGAAGGTCATCCGGTCGGGCAGTTCGCCCCGCCGGACGTCCCCGACCGCAATGCGTCCCAGAACGCCGCGCGCCGCACTGCCCGTGCCGTAGAGCGGGGTGAACCCGCAACCCGCGAGCGCTGCGAGCGAGATCAGGGCGGCGCGGCGGCTACAGGACGACATTGACGATCCGCCCCGGAACCACGACGAGTTTCTTTGGCGCCGCCCCGTCGAGCCAGCGGCGTACCGTCTCGTCGGCCATCACCAGCGCCTCGATCGCGGCGCGGTCGGCGCCGGCCGGAACCTCGATATCGCCGCGCTTTTTGCCGTTGACCTGAACGGGAAGCGTCAGGGTGTCACACTGCAGCAGGGCCGGGTCCGCCACCGGCCAGGGCGCATCGACGACAAGCCCCGCGCCGCCGAGCGCCGCCCACATCTCCTCGGCCAGATGCGGCGTCATGGGGGACAGGAGCTGCGCCATGACGCGCATCGCCGCGGCCCGTGCCTCTGCCCCCGCCTCGGACCGCGCGACGGCATTGGCGAATTCGTAGAGCTTCGCGACCGCCTTGTTGAAGGCGAACCCCTCGATGCCCGCGGTCACGTCGGCGATGGCGCGGTGGGTCGCGCGGTCCAGCGCGTGTGCGGCCTCGGGCGTGCCCGCGCCACCCGCCCGCGCCTCGAGCGTCAGTCGCCACACGCGCTGGAGATGCCGCCACGCCGCCTCGGCCCCGGCGGCGGTCCATTCCACGTCGCGCTCGGGCGGGCTGTCGGACATCACGAACCAGCGCGCGGTATCCGCACCGTACTGGGCGATGATGTCGTCGGGGTCGACCACGTTCTTCTTTGACTTCGACATCTTGATCGAGGGGCCGATCTCGACCGCGGCGCCGGTCGCGCGCAGGGTCGCGCTCCCCTCGGCGCGGATGACCTCGTCGGGCGAGAGCCAGACCGTCCGCCCCCCCTCGCCGGGCATGGCATAGGTCTCGTGGGTCACCATCCCCTGGGTGAAGAGGGCGTCGAAGGGTTCGGCGGCGCTTTCGGGCAGATGGCCGGTGCGGATCATGGCGCGCGCAAAAAAGCGGCTGTAGAGCAGGTGGAGGATCGCATGCTCCACACCGCCGATATACTGGTCCACGTTCATCCAGTAGGCGGCATCGTCGAGGTCGGTGGGTGTCGCGGCCCCCGGCGCGGTGAAGCGTGCGAAATACCACGACGAATCGACGAATGTATCCATCGTGTCCGTCTCGCGCAGCGCCGCGCCGCCGCAGGCCGGGCAGGCCGCATTCCGCCAGGTCGGGTGGCGGTCAAGCGGGTTGCCGGGGCTGAAATCGATGTCCTTGGGAAGGACGATCGGCAGGTTCGCCTTCGCCTCCGGCACCACGCCGCAGGTCGGGCAATGGAGGACCGGGATCGGGCAGCCCCAGTAGCGCTGGCGGCTGATGCCCCAGTCGCGCAGGCGGAAATTCGTGCGGGCGGACCCGCGCCCCGCAGCCTCGATCCGTGCGATCACCTCGGCCTTCGCCGCCTCGATGGTCAGGCCGTCGAGGAAGCGCGAATTGATCATGCGGCCGGGATCGGTGAAGGCGGTGTCGCCCACCTCGAACGGCGCCCCGTCGGGCGACACGACCGCAGTGACGGCAAGCCCGTACCGGCGGGCGAACTCTAGGTCGCGCTGGTCATGGGCCGGGCAGCCGAATATCGCACCCGTGCCGTAGTCCATCAGGATGAAGTTCGCGACGTAGACTGGCAGGGTGATCGTGTCGTCCAGCGGGTGCACGACGCGCAGCCCGGTGTCGAAGCCGCGCTTTTCGGCCGTCTCCAGCGCTTCCTCCGACGTGCCGGTGCGCCGGCACTCCGCGCAGAAGGTGGCCAGGGCGGGGCTTTCCGCCTCCAGCGCGCGGGCCAGCGGGTGATCGGGCGAGACGGCGGCAAAGCTCGCGCCAAAGAGCGTGTCGGGCCGGGTCGTGTAGACCTCCAGCGGCTCGGCCCGCCCCACGATCTCGAACCGGAACTGGAGGCCCTGGCTCTTGCCGATCCAGTTCGCCTGCATGAGGCGCACCTTGTCGGGCCACGCCTTCAGCGTGTCGATGGCGGCCAGCAGCTCTTCGGAATAATCGGCAATGCGGAAGAACCACTGGGTCAGCTCGCGGCGTTCGACCACCGCGCCCGAGCGCCAGCCGCGGCCGTTCTCGACCTGCTCGTTGGCGAGCACGGTCATGTCCACCGGGTCCCAGTTGACCACCGACGCTTTGCGTGTGACCAGCCCCGCCGCGAGCATGTCGAGGAACAGCGCCTGCTGGTGTCCGACATAATCGGCGTCGCAGGTCGCAAGCTCTCGCGACCAGTCGAGGCTGAGGCCGAGCGGGCGCATCTGCGCCTTCATCGTGGCGATGTTGGCGCGGGTCCAGTCCTCGGGGTGCACGCGGCGTTCCATGGCGGCGTTCTCGGCCGGCAGGCCGAAGGCGTCCCATCCAAAGGGGTGGAGCACGTTGAACCCCTGCGCCCGCTTGTAGCGCGCGACGACGTCGCCCATCGTGTAGTTGCGCACATGGCCCATGTGGATGCGCCCCGACGGATAGGGAAACATCTCGAGCACGTAGTATTTCGGCCGCGCCGGGTCCCGCCGGGCCGTGAAGCAGCCCGCCGCGGCCCAGGCGGCCTGCCATTTCGGTTCGATCTCGCGGGCGTTCAGGCGCGACATGGGGACCCCGGTGGTGCTGGTTCCCCCGTCCTGGCGGCGGGGGCGGGCCGGATCAACCGGCGGAAATGCCTTCGCGTTCGGCGATGCGCAGCTGGCGGGCCCGGGTGAGGATCGCATCCTCGATGCCGCGCGGAACCTCGTCGGCCACCGGCGCACTGATCCAGCCCTGGGGCCCGCGGGTCTCGCGGAACACGGCGACGCGCAGGGTTTCCGTGTTCAGCCGTTCGTCGGCGATGAACACGGTCACCTTGAACCGCTCGTCCTGCGCGCCCTGGGGGGTGCCCCAGTCGGTGACGATGACGCCCGAGAACGGGTCGGTCGAGGCGAGCGGCAGGAAGGACAGGGTATCGAGCGCGCCGCGCCAGAGATGCTTGTTGACCCGCAACGACCCCCCGGTGGCCTCGTCCGTCGCGCCGCCGCGGAACGCGTCGCCGAGCGTGCTGCCATCGGTGCCGAGCCGGTCGTCGCCCAGTCCCTGTTCGGCGATGTCGCGGCGCGTCAGGATTTCGCGCGGCGGACCGTCATCCCCCCCGCAGGCCGCGAGCAGGAGGCAGCCCAGGCCCAGCATCCCTGCCCTGCGTGCCGACCGAACCCTTGTCACGCCCCATCCTCCGCCACCGGTTGCGAAGTACGGTCTTTACCGGCTCGCCCCCGCCGAAACAAGCGCCTCTCCCCGGGCGGGCCGCGGCGCACCACTGTGGCAGGTCGGCTACAGTTCCCCCCTAGTTTCGCCATATGTTCAAACGCGCTTGACCCAAAACGCAGTTATCGTCGAATTTGCCCATGCACCTCCCCGCCACGCTCGGGTTGGGAACAACGTTAACCTACGAGGGACACGATGAAAAAAATGCTCTTCGCCTCGACCGCGCTGGTGGTGGCCTCGTTCGCCTCCATGTCCTCCGCGGCCGAGCCCATCACCGGCACCATCGGTGGTTACATGCAGTTCGGCGTGATCTACGGCGCCGATCGCGGCGACGAAATCGGTATCCTGCGCGACGGTGAAATCTTCCTCGGTGCCTCTGGCTCCTCGGACAACGGCCTGACGTTCCGCGTGCGGGTCGAGCTCGAAGCCTTCACCACCGGCGACCAGATCGACGAAAACTGGGCCCAGGTTTCGGGGTCGTTCGGTGCGCTCCGCGTCGGTTCGGACGACACCGCGTCCCAGGCCCATGAGCGCGGCGTGTTCTACGGCGCCGTCAACACCGGCTACTTCGATTCGGAATATTCGACCAACTTCGTGACCACCGGCGGCGACGTGCCGATGATCCGCTACACCACCCCGAACATCTCGGGCTTCTCGGCTTCGGTCGATTACGCACCGAACTCGGACGCGGATGGCCAGGGCGGCGAAAACTTCGGCGACGGGCTGAAAACCTTCGGTGACGAAGACGGCATCGAGGCCGCTGCCGGCGACCGCTACTCGGTCGGCGCGTCCTACGAGGGCGAATTCAGTGGCGTCGGCTTCGGTGTCGGCGGTGGCTACATCGATGGCAACGATTTCGACGACGGTCTCTGGCAGGTCGGCGCCGATCTGTCCTATGCCGGCTTCGGCGTCGGCGTTCACTACGACAGCGCCGGCAACGGCCTCGGCAATGGTTCGGACGAGGGCGCGATCGCCGTCGGCGTGACCTACTCGACCGGGCCCTGGGGCTTCGGCGGTGGCTGGTCGACCGCGCTCGACGGTCCCGACAACAACAACTGGGGCGTGTGGGCGAACTATGCCCTGGCACCCGGGGTGGTTGCGGAACTCGGCTACGAAGGCAATGACGGCGACGACCAGGACACGATCGTCGCGGCGTCCATGCGCTTCGACTTCTGATCGACCCACGCAGGTCCACGGGGGGAGCGGCATGGCCGCTCCCCTTTCGTTTGGGGAGGGTTCGCGCGTGACCGCACTCAGCGAGATCAGGGGGCGGATCGCCGCAGCGGCGGCATCGGCCGGGCGGCCGGCCCCCGTGCTCGTCGCCGTGTCGAAGGTCCAGCCCCCCGCGCGCATCGCGGCGGTCCTGGACGAGGGGCATCGCGTCTTTGGCGAGAATCGCGTGCAGGAGGCGGAGGGGCGCTGGCCCGACCTGCGGGCGCGCCATCCCGGGGTGGAGCTGCACCTGATCGGCCCCCTCCAGACCAACAAGCTGGGCAAGGCGCTCGCGCTCTTTGACGTGATCCAGACGCTCGACCGCGACCGGCTAGCCCGGGCCCTGGCCGAGGCGGTCCAGGCGCGCGGCGCGTGCCCCCGGCTGTTCGTGCAGGTCAATACCGGGGCGGAGCCGCAGAAGGCCGGGGTGCTGCCCGGTGCGGCCGATGCCTTCATCGCCGCGTGCCGGGACGACTACGGCCTGACGCTCGACGGCCTGATGGCCATCCCGCCCGCCGAGGAGGACCCAGCCCCCCATTTCAACCTGCTGGCAGAGATCGCGGCGCGCAACGGGCTCGCGGGTCTTTCCATGGGCATGAGCGCGGATTTTGAGACGGCGATCGCGTGCGGTGCGACCCATGTCCGCGTCGGATCGGCGCTTTTCGGCACGCGGGCGGGCGCCGCGCCGCCGGTCAGCGGATGATGACCCGGCTGCTCGGCCGCCAGCGGTCGAGGATGAACCGCAGGTCCGCGATCCGGAACCCCACGCATCCCGCGGTCGGCCGACGGGGTCCCCGCCAGACATGGAGAAAAAGCGCGCTTCCCGCCCCCGGCACGCAGGCCGCGTTGACATCGAGCACGCCGATCAGGTCGTAGAGCGGGTCCGCGCGCCACAGCCGTTCGTGGCCGTACGGGTGGGGCTGCCGGATTGCGCGATTGTAGGCCGGGTCCCGCGGATCGTCAGACCAGCCGTCGCGCCGCCCGATCGCCCGGGTGTGGCGGCGGCGCACGCGGTCGGGGCGGGCAAGCACCGCCGTCAGGCGCCAGATGCCGCGCGGGGTGACACCGTCGCCCTCGCAGCGCTTCACCCCGATCCTGCCGCGCCCGATGGCGCAGGGAAAGCTGCGCCCGCCAAAGCGCGCGCCCCAGCGCCCGACCCGGAGATGCGGCGTCACAGCAGGTGGCCGCTCTTTTCCGCCTTGACCGACAGGTATTTCAGGTTGTGGGGGTTCTCGCCGACCTTCAGCGGCACCCGCTCGGCCACCCGGACCCCGGCGGCCTCCATCATCGTCACCTTCCGGGGGTTGTTCGTCATCAGGCGCACTGCGGAAAAGCCCATGCGCTTGAGAAGCTCCGCCCCGATGCGGAAGTCGCGCTCGTCGTCCTCGAAGCCGAGCCGGTGGTTCGCCTCGACCGTGTCGAAGCCCTGGTCCTGGAGCGAATAGGCCCGCATCTTGTTGGCAAGCCCGATCCCGCGCCCCTCCTGGTTGAGGTAGAGCAGCACGCCCGCCCCGGCGGCGCTGATCTGCGCCATGGCGGCATGAAGCTGGGGGCCGCAATCGCATTTCAGACTGCCGATCACGTCGCCGGTGAAACATGCCGAATGGAGCCGTGACAGGACGGGCACCGCCCGGTCCGGACTGCCGATCTCGATGGCGTAATGCTCCTCGCCCCCGGTCGTGGGGCGGAATACGTGGACTCGGCCCGCCTCGGACACCTCGAGCGGGACGCGGGCCTGGGCGATGGCGCGCAGCTCCAGGGCGGGGGGCATCGCAACCGCGATGTCCGCCAGGCTGAGCACCGACAGGCCATGCTCGGTCACCAGGTCCCCGATCCCCTCCGCCCCGGTCAGGACCAGGGCCGCAGGCAGCAGATGCGCCGCCTTCGCCAGCAGGATCCCCACGCGGTGCAATGCGGAATTGCCGCCGCGGCGGGTCTGGAACGGCCCCTTCATCGGGGTCATCAGGTCGGTCGCGGGATCGGCCACCGCCCGGACCCAGGCGACGTCCGCGTCCGAGGGCAGCGCGATCCGCGCCAGGTCGCCGTCATAGACGCGGGCCCGCAACGTCTCGGCCCGGCGCGCGGTTACGACAAGATCGACCTGTCCGCCGAGCGCGCGCAGCTCTGCGAGCCGCGCGGGCGTCGCCGTCTCGGCCGCGAGCGCCAGCGCCATGCCATCCCCCGTCAGCGCGACCGGCAGTCCCATGCGCAGGTCGGCCCGTGCGCGGGCAATGCGCTCTTCGGCGCTGAGCGTGAATGGCATGATGCGTTGGATCCAGGGTTCCGTTCGGGGCCTGTCATATACGCAACTCTCGCAGATGTGAAACATAACCACGAAAATCTACACAGCAGCGTGAGTCGCCCGACGCCTCCCTTGAGTAGCGCCGCCGCGCCATAAAGTTCTCGGCATCGACCCACCCCCTGCCCGGAGACGCGACATGAGCACGCTGCGCAAAATCCTTCTGGTGGACGACGACGCCGACCTGCGCGAGGCCCTGGCGGACCAGTTGGTGCTGACGGATGATTTCGACGTGTTCGAGGCGGGCACCGGCGCCGAGGCGCTGGAGCGGACCAAGGCGCAGCTCTTCGATCTCGCAGTGCTCGATGTGGGCCTGCCCGACATGGACGGGCGCGAGCTCTGCAGGCTGTTGCGCAAGCACGGGGTGAAATGCCCGATCGTCATGCTGACCGGGCACACCTCGGATGCGGACACTGTGCTCGGCCTCGATGCGGGGGCGAACGACTATGTCGCGAAGCCTTTCCGTTTCCCTGTGCTGCTCGCCCGCATCCGCGCTCAGCTGCGCCAGTTCGAGCAGAGCGAGGACGCGGTCTTCACCATCGGCCCTTACAGCTTCCGTCCGTCGGCGAAGCTCTTGCTCGACGAACAGGAGCGCAAGATCCGGCTGACGGAGAAGGAAACCAACATCCTGAAGTATCTGTATCGTGCCAATGACAAGGTGGTGAGCCGCGAGGTCCTGCTGCACGAGGTCTGGGGCTACAATGCCGGCGTGACGACCCACACGCTGGAGACGCATATCTACCGCCTGCGCCAGAAGATCGAGCCCGATCCCGGCAACGCCCGGCTGCTGGTCACGGAATCCGGCGGCTACCGG
>JANNOT010000366.1:0-8614 GCA_031399375.1 Paraoceanicella sp. | reverse complement strand
CGCGCAGGAGATCGTGATCGACGTGCCCGCCTTCATGCTCGGTATGCTGTCCGCAGCGCTGTCGGGTGGGCCGCAGGCGAACACGGGAAGCTGGATCGCGACCTGGCTGCGGCCCAGGGTGGCCCGGGACCTGCAGGAGTTGGTCGAGACGGCCGAGCTCGACCCGGACGCCATCGCCGCGGTGTACGAGGTCGGGAGAAGCGTGATCGCCTCCGTGTCGATGCGTCGCCACGGACGGGCGGCGGCGGCGCTGGCCCTGCGCACCGTCAAGCGGGACAGGGCGGACCTTCGGCATTTCGCAGCCGCTATCCTGACGTCGGGCGATAGCGGCAAGGCGCTGTCCGCTCTGGGCGTCGCCCCCGCCGACCAGGATGCCGCGGCCCTCTGCGCCGCGCTCTATGACCGGATCGCGGCGAATCCCGAGACGGCCGAGGACCTCGCCGCCTGGCGCGATATCCTCGGGGTGGACGCCGGGGCCGCCCCCCCACCGCCGCCGCCCCGGGACGAGGTGGCGCGCTTTGCCTCCGACCGGGTTGCTCCTTCGGGCGACGATGCGCTGGGGGTGGGGCAGGAGGTGCGCGCCTTCGCCCGTCTCGCCTGCCTCACGGCCGTCGAGCCGCCGCTCTCCATCGGGCTCTTCGGCGGCTGGGGGTCGGGGAAATCCACCTTCATGCAGATGATGGAGGCGGAGATCGCGGGCCTGACCGCGCGGGCGAAGGCGGGGGGCAGCACGGTCTTCGTCCATTCCGCGGTGCAGATCCGCTTCAACGCCTGGCACTTTGCCGATGCGAACCTGTGGGCGAGCCTGACGGCGGAATTCTTCGACCAGCTCCGTGCGGGGGGCTACCGCGGCACGGGCGCCCAGGCCCATGCCCGGCTCGTCGCCCGGGTGAACGCCCATGTCCACACCCTGTCGGGCGCGGCGCGCGCATCGCGCGCGGCGGTGGACAAGAGCGAGGCCGCGTTGCGCGATGCCCTGACCGCGCGGGATCAGGCGGTCGCCGCCGCCGGGCGGGCGGAGGCGGACACGGTCCGCCAGACCGTCGTCGATGCCGTGACGGCAGCCTATGGGGCGCATCGCGACGATCTTGCCCGCGTCGCGCCCGGGGCGGACGTGGCGGGGTTCGTGGCCGTCGCGGCCCAAGTCAGAACCGTGGCCGGCCAGGTCGCGGCGGTCCTGCGCGCCATGCGCGGCGTGCGGGCCGCGGTCGTGCTGGGGGGCGTCGGGCTCCTGGGCCTCGGGCTCTGGTGGCTCGCCGACGGAGGGGCATCGCGCCTGTCGCCGGTGTCACCCGGCACCCTGGCGGTGGTGGCGGGGGCCGCCGCGACCCTTGCCCCGCTCGCGCCCGCCTGGGCGGCCGTGCGGCGGATCGCGGCGGCGACCGCGCAGTTTGCGGGCGAGCTGACCGAGATGCGGCGCGACCGGCTTGCCAGGCTCGCCGGTGCCGAGCAGGACCTGCAGGCGGCCGAGGCGGAGGCGGACGCGCAGCGCGCCGCCGCGCAGCGGACCAGCCACGCGCTCGCCCGGTACATCGACCCGGACGCGTCGGGCCAGAACCCGCCGCGCCTGCTGCGCTACATGCTTGAGGACGACCCCGACACCAAGGCGCTGGAGCGCGAGATCGGCCTGATCAGCCGGGCCCGGCGGCTTTTCGAGGCGGTGGAGGAAATCGCGCGCGAGGATCGATTGCGCGGCCTCGATCCCGACGTACCCGACCGGATCGTGATCTATATCGACGATCTCGACCGCTGCACGCCGCCCCAGGTCTATGCCGTCCTCCAGGCCATCCACCTCCTGCTCGCCTTCGAGCTCTTCGTGGTGGTGGTGGGGGTGGATGCGGGCTACGTCCAGCGCGCACTTGCGCAGGAGTTGCAGGATGGCGACCCGCAGCTCGCCGCACGGTATCTGGAGAAAATCTTTCAGCTGCCGTTCTGGCTCCGGCCCCTGGGCCGCGAGGGGGGAGGGACGTATGGCCGGTTCGTCGAAGGCCTGCTCGCGGCCGACCTCGCCGCCACGCCGACCGGGGCAGCACCCGCCGTGACGGACCCGGACGGCCCCGCGCCGGATGACGGGGCGGTTGTCGTCCCATCGGCGGCCGCCGGACCGGGCGCCCCCTAGCCTTCCCCCGAGCCTTCCCCCGAGCCGGATGCGAAGCCCGGCCCCACGCCGACCGACGATCTCGCCACCATGACCCTGACGGCCGCGGAAGTGGCATTCCTCGCGAGCCCGACGCTCGGCGCCATCGCGGCCACCGAGCCGCGATCGGTCAAGCGGATGATCAACATCTACCGCCTGCTGCGGGCTGGCCTCGCCCCGGCGGATCGCGCCGCGTTCACCGACCCGCAGCGCCCGGTCTACCCCGTGGTGGCGATCCTGCTTGCCGCCGCCACGCGCGCGGACCCGACGCTGCTCGACGAGGTCATCCGCCTCTGCACCCGGTGGGGAGACGGGCAGGATGGCGCGTTCGCGCTACCGATCGAGGAGCCAACACTGACCGCGTTTGGCGAGGCGCTGGAAGAGGCCGCCGGATTTCGGGGCGGCGCCCCGCTCGACCCCACGAGCCTCACCCATTGGGCCGCGCTCGTGCGGCGCTACACGTTCCACCCTGGCGCGAACCGAGACGAAGGGATGACGCCTCCGGCAGAGAATTAGGATGCAAACCCCCGGGATCGGAGGCACGATCACGGGCAGACCAAGACCCCCCAAAAGGGGCCGACAAGGGAGGATCGCACGATGTGTCAGGTGTTTGCCGGGCAGGACCCCCGGAATTATTCCAGCGTCACCCGGTCGCTGCGGCTCAAGGGCTACTCCACCAGCATCCGGCTTGAGCACGCGTTCTGGGACACGCTCGACGAGATCGCGGCGGGCGAGCGGATGACGACGCCGCAGTTCATCGCCAAGCTCTATGACGAGGTCCATGGCGCGACCGATGACGTGGTGAATTTCACCTCGCTCCTGCGCTGTGCCTGCCTGATCCACCGCGAACGCCAGACGATGTGGCGGATGGCCGCGGAGTGAGGCGCGCGGCGTAGTATGCCGCTACCACCACCGGCGGGGCCGGGGGGGATAGGCTTTCTGTCAGTCGTGTGACAGGAGGCGCCCGTTGGCCAAGGCCATCCATTCGATGATCCGCGTGCTGGACGAGGCGCGCTCGGTCGCGTTCTACCGCGATGCCCTGGGGCTCGCCGTCGCCGACAGGTTCGATTTCGACACCTTCACCCTCGTCTATCTGTCGAATGCCGAGGCGTCGTTCGAGCTCGAACTGACCATCAACAAGGGGCGGACCGAGCCCTATGCGCTCGCCGATGGCTACGGGCACATTGCGTTCGCGGTCGATGATCTCGACGCCGAACATGCGCGCCTGACCGCCCAGGGCTGGGCGCCGCGCAAATGCGTGGACTTCAACCGCGACGGGGCGCTGCTGGCCCGGTTCTTCTTCGTGGCCGACCCGGACGGCTACCAGGTCGAGGTGCTCCAGCGCCATGGCCGCTATCGCTGACCACAACGACAACAAAGGGAGAGAGACGATGTACCTGACAGGGGATGTGCGGGGATTGAGCCGGCGGGATCTTCTCGCCCGGTCGGTCGCTGCCGGGGCCGCGTTGGTCGTGGGCACGGGCTTCGTGTTCAGCCCCAGGGGCGCCTGGGCGGTCGAGGTCACGGCGCTGAAGCCGCAGACGATGGCGACGCTGATCCAGCTCGCCCGCGATATCTACCCCCATGACAAGGTGGCGGACGAATTCTACGCCGTCGCGGTCAAGGGACATGACGACAAGGCGGCGGGCGATCCCGTGCATCTGGCGCTGATCGAGGATGGCATCGCGGATCTCGACACCCGCGCGGGCGCCGGGGGTTACCTGGGCCGCGGGTGGGAGGCGGAGCGCGTGGCGATCCTGCGCGACATCGCGGGGACGCCGTTCTTCCAGGCGGTCCGCGGCGGCCTGGTGGTGGGGCTCTACAACCAAAAGGCGATCTGGCCGATCTTCGGCTACCAGGGCGAGAGCTTCTCGCAGGGCGGTTACATCGAGCGCGGCTTTGACGACATCGCCTGGCTCTGACCGCCCCATTCCCGAGCCCTTAGCCCCCCTGAGGAGGACACACCCATGCCTGCACCCTATGATCTGAACGATGACAGCGTGGTCGTCATCATCGGCACCGGCGCCGGTGGCGGGACGCTCGCCAACGAACTGGCCCAGAAGGGCGTCGATGTCGTGGCGCTCGAGGCGGGCGCGCGCTACCTGCCCGAGGACTACGTGAACGACGAATGGGAAAGCTTTTCCCAGCTCGCCTGGCTCGACATGCGCACCACCTCCGGCGACTGGCGCGTGGCCCGCGATTTCTCGGGCCTGCCCGCCTGGATCGTCAAGGCGGTCGGCGGCACCACGACCCACTGGGCGGGCGCCTCGCTGCGGTTCCAGGATCACGAGTTCAAGGGGCTGACCAATTACGGTGCCGTCGCAGGCGCAAACCTGCTCGACTGGCCGATCACCCTGGCCGATCTCGAACCCTTCTATGCCCGGGCCGAGGACAAGCTCGGCGTCACCCGCACCAACGGCATTCCGGGTCTGCCCGGCAACAACAACTACAAGGTGTTCGAGGCCGGGGCCAAGGCGCTGAACTACACCGAGGTGCATACCGGCCGCATGGCGATCAACAGCCAGGAACGCGCCGACCGCCTCGCCTGCCAGCAGACCGGGTTCTGCTTCCAGGGCTGCAAATGGGGCGCAAAGTGGTCCACCGCCTACACGGAAATCCCGGCGGGCGAGGCAACCGGGCGGCTGGAGGTGCGCGAAAAGTCCCACGCCGTGCGCATCGAGCATGACGACGCGGGCAAGGTGACGGGCGTCGAATACATCGACGCGACCGGCGCCCGGCAGTTCCAGAAGGCCCGGATCGTCTGCGTCGCGGGCAACTCGATCGAGAGCCCGCGCCTGCTCCTGATGTCCGAGAGCAACCGCTTTGCCAACGGGCTCGCCAACTCCTCGGACCAGGTGGGGCGCAACTACATGCGCCACGTGACCGGATCGGTCTACGCGACCTTTGACAAGCCGGTCCGGATGTGGCGCGGCACGACCATGGCCGGGATCATGCAGGACGAGGCGCATCACGACCCCGCCCGCGGCTTTGTCGGCGGCTACGAGCTGGAGACGCTGGCGCTCGGCCTGCCGTTCATGGCGGCCTTCCTCGATCCCGGCGCGTGGGGACGCGAATTCACCTCGGCGCTCGACGCCTACGAGAACATGGCCGGGATGTGGATCGTGGGCGAGGACATGCCCCAGGCGACGAACCGCATCACGCTAAGCGACACGGCCAAGGACCAGTGGGGCCTGCCCGCGCCCAACGTGCATTTCGACGATCACCCCAACGATGTCGCGATGCGCAATCACGCCTATGCCCGGGGGATCGCGATGTACGAGGCGGTGGGGGCAACCCGCACCTTCCCCACCACGCCCTATCCCTCGACCCACAACCTCGGCACCAACCGGATGAGCGCGCGGGCGGAGGACGGGGTGGTCAACGCCCATGGGCAGACCCACGACATCGCAAATCTCTTCATCTCGGACGGGAGCCAGTTCACGACAGGGGCTGCGGAGAATCCAACCCTGACCATCGTCGCGCTTGCTATCCGGCAGGCGGAATTCATTGCGGGCGAGATGTCGAAGCGCTCGATCTGATCGCGTGATCGTGTAAGTTTCTGGGGCGGTCGTGCACCCCACGGCCGCCCAACCAAAAAGACCGGGAGGAACGGATGCGCCTGATGACAACCCTGCTCGCCGCAGGGGCTTTCTGCGTGGGGACCGGGGCTTACGCCCAGCAGGACCTCGACACCCTGTCGAGCATGAAGGCGCTCGGCACCGCTGCGTTCACGTTCGTGGAACAGGGCGGCGCCAAGGCCGACGCCATCAAGAAGACGCTGGCGGGGATCAAGCTGCCCGCAGGCTTCAAGATCGACCTTTATGCGATCGTCCCCGACGCCCGCCACATCGCGGTCGGCCCCCAGGGCATCGTCACCTTCGTCGGCACGCGCAAGACCGAGGTCTGGGCCGTGACCGACCGGGACAAGGACCGTGTGGCGGACGAGGTGAAGAACTTCGCCCCCAGCCTTGCAAAGTCGATCCCCAACGGCCCCTGCTTCTCCAAGGACGGGTTCCTCTACATCGCCGAGCAGAACCGCGTGCTGGTCTACCCGGCTGCCGAGTTCTTCTATGAAAGCCCCGACGTGGTCGCCGTGCCGGTTGTCAAGCAGGGCGAACTGGTCCCGGTCGAGGAGGAAAGCTTCAACCACACCGCGCGCGTCTGCGATGTCGGGCCGGACGGCAAGCTCTACGTCTCGCTTGGTCAGCCGTTCAACGTGGCGCCGCGCGAGAAGCTCGACCTGTACCGCCAGGTCGGGATCGGCGGGATCATCCGCATGAACACCGACGGCTCGGGGCGCGAGGTCTACACCTACGGCGTGCGAAACTCGGTCGGCCAGGACTTCCACCCCGTCACGGGCGAGCTCTGGTGGACCGACAACCAGGTCGACGGCATGGGCGACGACATCCCGCCGGGCGAGATCAACCGCCAGACGGCAGCTGGCCAGCAGTTCGGCCATCCGTGGTACGGCGGCGGCTCGGTGCGGACCGTTGAGTACAAGGACGACACGCCGCCCGAGGACATCGTGATGCCCGTCGTGGAGACGACGGCCCATGCGGCCGACCTCGGCATGATGTTCTACAGCGGCAACATGTTCCCGGCGAAGTACAAGAACGGCATCTTCTCGGCCCAGCACGGGTCGTGGAACCGCACGACGCCCGTGGGCGCGAACCTGATGTTCACCAGCGTCGCAGAGGACGGCACCGCCACGACGGAGGTGTTTGCCGAGGGCTGGATCGACGGGAACGGGGAGTATCTCGGCCGCCCCGTTGATGTGGCGCAACTGCGCGACGGGTCGATCATCGTGTCCGATGACCTTGTCGGCGCGCTCTACCGCATCTCGTACGCGGGGAACTGATGCGGGCATTCCTCCTCATGGTCTGCGGCGGGGTCACCCTCGCCGCAGGCGCCTTTGCGGCCGATCCGGAGGCAGGGCGCGTGTTGGCAGGGCAGTGCCGGACCTGCCACGGGCTTGACGGGATCGCACGGATCCCCGTTGCACCCAATATCGCGGGCGAGCCGGAGGCGTGGCTCGCTGCCCAGTTGACCGCGTTCCGCGACGGGGCGCGCGAGCACGAGATGATGACGGTGGTGTCCAGATCGCTGACGGACCCCGCCATCGCTGACCTCGCCGTATTCTATTCCACCCGCCAGACGGTGGCAGCGCTTCCCCCGGGGGTGTCGCCCGAGGGCGCGCCCGCGCTTTGCGTCGGCTGCCACGGCGCGGACGGGATCGCGGTGATCGAGGATGTCCCCAACCTCGCGGGCGAGAACACGATCTACATCGAGACGCAGATCAAGGCCTACCGGACCGGCCAGCGCGTCAACGAGGTGATGCAGGCTATCGCGTCCGATATCTCAGATGCCGACCTGCGGGCGGCGGCGACCTGGTACGGCAACGTCACCCTGACGCGCGTTCCCTGAGCGCGCGCCCAGCCTGCGGGCAATCGCGGCGAACTTGCCCATTCGGTGGGCAGTTTCTCGGATGAGGCCCCGGGAAAGGCCCGCATTCCTTGTCAGTTCGACGCCGCCCCGCTCTAGTGGGGACGAGCTCGGTCTGGCAGGGAGACGACCCATGAAGCACATCCTCGGCGCGGCGTTTACCGCCATCCTCGCGGTGGGCGCCGCCCAGGCGCAGGTCGCCATCAAGTACTCCAACGACTGGAAATGGGAGGGACCGGCGGCGCCATTCCTCCATGCGCTCGATTCGGGGTACTACGCGGCCGAGGGGCTGGACGTGACCATGGACACCGGCAACGGGTCGCTCGAGGCGATCCCGCGCGTCGCGTCTGGTACCTACCAGATGGGCTTTGCCGACATCAACACGCTGATCAAGTTCCGCGACCAGAACCCCGACCTGGACGTGAAGGCGATCTTCATGGTCTACAACAAGCCCGCGTTCTCGATCGTCGGGCGCAAGTCGTTGGGGGTGGAGACCCCCAAGGACCTCGAGGGGCGGATCCTCGGCGCGCCTGCGCCCGATGGCGCCTATGCCCAGTGGGGCGCGTTCGTGAAGGCCAACGGGATCGACGCGGCCAAGGTCACCATCGAGAATGTGGGTTTTCCCGTGCGCGAGCCGATGCTGGCCCAGGGCAAGGTCGATGCGATCACGGGCTTTTCCTTCTCGTCCTTCATCAACCTCAAGGCCAATGGGGTGCCCGAGGATGACATCGTGGTCATGCTGATGGCCGATCATGGGCTGGAGCTCTACGGCAATGTCATCATCGTGAACCCGGCCTTCGCCGCCGAGAACCCCGATGCGGTAAAGGGATTCCTGCGCGCCACGGTCAAGGGGTTCCAGGACACGGCAAAGGACCCTTCAGCTGCCCTCCAGGCTGTGCTGAAGTACAACGACGTGGCGCGTGAGCCCGTGGAGCTTGAACGGCTCCAGATGGCCCTTGCCCAGAACATCCTGACCGACGAGGTGCGCGCGAACGGCTTCGGCGCGGTGGACATGGCCCGGCTCGACCGCGCCAT
>JANNOT010000342.1:0-2314 GCA_031399375.1 Paraoceanicella sp. | reverse complement strand
CCGCGGCGCCGGTTCTCGACATGACGGCGTAAGCTTTCGGCGCGGTGCTTCCGTGGCCCGGCCGCGGTGAAGCGGTGGACCGCGCGATATCGGCGCCGGCGGCGACACGACGCGGCCGGTGGCCGGCGTGCGCCGAAGTTTCGTAGGCGATTCAGTATTTAAACAATGTCAAGAACTTGACCGAGCATTCACGGTGAATGGCCCTCCGCCTTCCACGATCAGCCTTGCGTCGGCCCGTCGGTCCGACCAATCTCTTCCGCCAGACGGCGAAGGGAGACCCGATGCGACTGGACGGCAAGACGGCGTTGATCACCGGCGGTGGTTCGGGCTTCGGGGCGGGCATCGCGCGCGCCTTCCGGGCCGAGGGCGCGCAGGTCATGCTCGCGGACGTCAACGCCGAAGCGGTCGAGGCGATGGCTTGCGTGCTCGACGCGCATTTCACCGTCGCCGACGTCTCTGACGACGCCTCCGTCACTCATATGGCCGCCTGTACGCTCGGCGCGCTCGGCCATCTCGACATCCTGGTGAACAACGCCGGGATCACGCATCTCCCGACGCCGTTGGAAGACGTGCCCGAGGACGAGTTCGACCGGATCTTTCGCGTCAACGCGAAGTCGGTCTATCTGACGGCGCGGCATTTCGTGCCGCTGATGAAGGAGCGGCGCGCGGGGGCGATCCTCAACATCGCCTCGACCGCCGGCCTGTCGCCGCGGCCGAAGCTGTCCTGGTACAACGCCACCAAGGGCTGGATGATCACGGCGACGAAATCCATGGCGGTCGAACTGGCGCCGTTCGGGGTGCGGGTGAACGCGCTCTGCCCCGTCGCGGGCGAGACGCCGCTGCTGAAGTCCTTCCTCGGCGAGGACACGCCGGAGATGCGCGCCAAGTTCCTCGCCACGATCCCGCTCGGGCGGTTCTCGACCCCGCAGGACATGGGCGCTGCGGCGGCGTTCCTCTGCTCGGACGAGGCGTCGATGCTGACCGGGGTCGCGCTCGAGGTCGATGGAGGGCGCTGCATATGAAGGCCGTGAATCTCGCCGACAAGCTCGCCACGTTCACCGAGCATTGGTCGCCGCGCGTCGTCGCCCGCTACAACGGCGAGGAGGTGATGGTCGCGAAGGTCTCGGGGGAGTTCATCTGGCACGCGCATCCGGACACCGACGATTTCTTTCTGGTGCTCGACGGCGCGCTCGACATCGAACTGCGCGACGCGGTGGTGACCCTCGGGCCGGGCGAAATCTTCGTCGTGCCCGCCGGCGTCGAGCATCGCCCGGTCGCGCGCGGCGAGGCGCATATCCTGCTGATCGAGCGGGCGGGCGAACCGAACACCGGGGATCCCGCGACGGCGGCGCCGAAGCCCGCGATCTGATGCGTCCGGGCCCGCGCAATCTCGTCACCGACGTGGCGGGTCTGAAGGTCGGGCATGCGACGGACCGCCGGTTGAAGTCGGGGGTGACGGTCCTGACGGCCGACCGGCCGTTCACGGCGGCCGTACATGTGATGGGCGGCGCGCCGGGGACGCGCGAGACCGACCTGCTCGCGCCCGGCCTGCTCGTCGAGGTGGTCGATGCGCTGGTGCTGGCCGGCGGCTCCGCGTTCGGGCTCGACGCCGCGTCGGGCGTGGCCGATGCGCTGGCTGCGGCCGGTCGGGGACACAAGGCGGGCCGTCACCGCGTGCCGATCGTGCCGGCGGCGATCCTGTTCGACCTGATGAACGGCGGCGACAAGGCGTGGGGCGTGAACCCGTACCGGGCGCTCGGGGCGGCCGCGCTCGCCGCGGCGCGGGCGGATTTCGCGATCGGATCGGTCGGGGCAGGGACCGGCGCCATGACCGCGACCCTGATGGGGGGCGTTGGCTCCGCCTCGCTGGTGCTCGACAGCGGCGAGACGGTGGGCGCGCTGGTCGCGGTCAACGCCTACGGGGACGCGGTCGCGCCCGGGGGGCGCGAGTTCTGGGCCGGCGCCTTCGAGATCGGCGACGAGTTCGGCGGGCTCGGCCCGGCCGGCCGGCGGGTCGCGCCGCGGATGCCGCCGCGAAAGCCGGGGCCTGCGGGCGGCGGCGTCGAGAACACCACGATCGCCGTCGTCGCGACCGACGCGGGGCTCGACAAGGCGGGCGCGCGGCGGATGGCGGAATCCGCGCAGGACGGCATCGCCCGCGCGATCGTTCCCGCCCATACGGTGTCGGACGGCGACCTCGTCTTCGCGGTCGCCACCGGGGCCGTGGCGGCCGTCCCGGCCGAGACGCGGACCGTCATCGGGCACGCCGCGGCGCTCTGCCTCAGCCGGGCGGTCGCGCGGGCCGTCCATGCGG
>JANNOT010000239.1:0-2865 GCA_031399375.1 Paraoceanicella sp. | reverse complement strand
GCCCGGCCCTGTACCGGGCATCGTTGTGGCAGGGGACTTGGCGCGGTGCGACCGATCCCCCTTGCGCAAACGGGCAGGTATTCGATGGTATGGATTGCGCGGGGTAGGACTGTCAGCGTATCGGGCAGCGAAACGATCGCTCTGCCCTGCCGTCCCGACCAGCCGGGACTGAGGCAGACCCCGTTCTGCGCGTCGCTGAAATGCGGCGGTGGGGCGCCAGACCCTGGCGCCGACATGCATCCCTGACGGGCCGGGGCGCAGGCGAATGCCATTCCCGTCCGCGGCAGTCGCGCTCCGCCGCGCGACATCTCGGCCTGCATCAACGGGCGCGCTCTGCCCCTGCGGGGGGCTCCGCCGCGCCGATTCCACCTTTCCCGACGCGCGGCGCCTGGCGGGGGCCGGCGGCGCGCCCCAGGTCTGCCGTCTGCCAGAGATCCCCGGCGGCGCCCGTCAGCCCGTGGCGAGGCCCCAGAGCAGGTTCATGTTCAGGCTGATGATGATCAGCGCAATGATCGTCGCCGCGCCGGTCAGCCACCGCGGGGCCACGAGTGCCCCCATCTTGTCGCGCGATGCGGTGAACATCACCAGCGGCACGATGGCGAAGGGAAGCTGGAGGCTCAGGATCACCTGGCTCAGGATCAGGAGCTTGCCCGTCTGCCCCTCGCCATAGATCAGGGTCACGGCGATCGCGGGGATGATCGCGACCATCCGCGTCGCAAGCCGCCGCAGCCAGGCGGGCAGGCGGATCTCGAGAAACCCCTCCATCACGATCTGTCCCGCCATGGTGGCGGTCACGGTCGAGGACAGCCCGCAGCAGAGCAGGGCGATCCCGAACAGCGTCGGCGCGATCGAGGCGCCGAGCAGCGGCGCCAGCAACTCGTGCGCCTGGCCAAGCTCTGCCACGTCGCCGCGCCCGGCGGTGTAGAACGTCGCCGCGGCCAGGATCAGGATCGAGGCGTTGATGGTCAGGGCGAACATCAGCGCGACCGTCGAATCCACCGTCGCCCATTTCAGCGCCTCGCGCTTTTCCGCGAGCGACGGGCCAAAGGCGCGCGTCTGCACGATCCCCGAATGGAGGTAGAGGTTATGCGGCATCACCGTCGCCCCGATGATCCCGAGCGCGAGATAGAGCATGTCGGGGTTGCGCAGGATCTCGGTCGTCGGCGCAAAGCCGCGGATCACGTCGCCCCAGACCGGATCCGCGAGCCAGAGCTGGATCGCGAAACACGCCGCCACAATGGCGATCAGCGCGATGATCAGCGCCTCGACATAGCGAAACCCCTTGTTCTGCAACCACAGGATCAGGAACACGTCGAGCGCGGTGATCAGGACCCCGATCTCGAGCGGGATGCCGAACAGCAGGTTGAGCCCGATCGCGGTCCCGATCACCTCGGCCAGATCGGTCGCGCAGATCGCAAGCTCTGCCAGCAGCCAGAGCGGGCGCGACACCCAGCGCGGCAGGCTGTCCCGGCACGCCTGGGCGAGATCGCGGCCCGAGGCGACGGCGAGCCGCGCGCAGAGCGATTGCAGGATGATCGCCATGATGTTCGACAGGAGCGCGACCGTCAGCAGCACATAGCCGAACTGTGCCCCGCCCGCGAGCGAGGTCGCCCAGTTGCCGGGATCCATGTAGCCGACCGCGACCAGATAGCCCGGGCCGAAGAACGCAAAGAACCGCCGCCAGGGCGTGTGCCCCATGATCGGGATGGACCGGAAGGACTCCAGCAGCGACGGCTCGCCCCGCGCGCGGCGCCAGCCCTGGTCCGTGACAGGGGAAGACGATGTCATGGATCGGTATCCTTGCGAGTGATTTGCATTTACATGGATACCGGGCACCATCGGTCAAGGCAAGGGTCAAGGCAAGGGTCAAGATCGACCGCCAGCCCACGGGGACGGGCCAGCGACCGAGCGTCGCGGCCCACTACCGCGCGAGTCCCGCCGCAATCTTGAAATCGGCCAGCAGCCGGTCGCCGTCGAAGGCCGTCTCGGGTGCCCCGATGATCGCCCGCGCCTCGTCCTGCGGATCGCCCACGACCTCCCGCGTGCCCCCCGCCGTGGCGCGCAGCCCGCGGGTCAGCTGGCTCAGCACCCCGAACACCCGCCCCCAGAACGGCCCCCCGAGGCCGATCATCAGGCCCGTGACCAGCACCCCGGGAAGCCAGACGACCAGCGTCCAGTAGACCGGAAAGTCTTGCCAGGACCCATCGCACGCCCTGCCCTTCGACGCAGGCTTCCACCCGCGCTCGCACCAGGTCGCCCGACTGAACGGCGCCTGATGGTAGAGGATGGGCAGGTCGAGCGCCTTCAGCGCCTTTGCAGCCACGGCGCCTGCATCGAGCTCTTCCACGATCGCTTGGATCTTGGCGTTCGCGACCGCCTCGGTTTGGGGATCGGCGGCCTCGCGCGCCGCGAGCGCCTGCTTCAGCTCCTCCTGTTGTTCCTCGTACGCCTTGTAGGCCCCCTCCCCCTGCGCGATCAGCGCGGTCCGCGCCGCCGGATTGCGGACCAGATGGTCCACGAGCAACGGCGTGTGCACGTTGAGCGCAAGTGCGAGCGGGAACCCCATGATGAACGCGATCTGGTTCATCCGCTTGCGCAGCAGCTCCTGCGCAGCCGCGGCATAGCGCTCGTAGCTGCGCGCGGCATCGATCAGGATGTCCTTCGCCTTTGCGTCGCCGGCGGCGATGAGGGTTTGTGCAAGCTCGCTTTTCGCCAACCGCTGGATGTAGGACCAGGCCGAAAGCTGGTCCACCCTGTGCCCGTCACGCACGAGACTGCCCGTCCGGTCACGCCCGATCATGGTAAGAGCCCCGAACAACCCGGTAACTTGGCGTTTCACCCAGTTCTGGTCGTCTTTGTACCCGG
>JANNOT010000235.1:0-3668 GCA_031399375.1 Paraoceanicella sp. | reverse complement strand
CCATCGTGGCGGCCCTGGGGCCGGGGCTGGTCAATGCCTCGCTCGCCATCACCGTGGTCAACATGCCGTTCTTCGCCCGTGCGGTCCGGGGCGCGACGCTCGGCCTGGTGGGGCGGGAATTCGTCGAGGCGGCACGGCTTTCCGGCCTGTCGCACGCCGCGATCATCTGGCGCGAGATCCTGCCCAACGTGCTGCCCACCATCGCGATCACCTTCACCACGCTGATCGGGTGGATCATCCTGGAGACGGCGGGGCTGAGCTTTCTCGGGCTTGGCGCGCAGCCGCCGCAGGCCGATCTGGGGACGATGCTGGGCGACGGGCGGAACCTGATCCAGGTCGCACCCCATGTGTCGATCCTGCCCGGGCTCGTGATCCTTGCCATCGCCATCGGGGTGAACCTTGTGGGGGACGGGCTGCGCGACGTGATGGACCCGCGGCTGAAGGCCGGGGCGCTGACCCGGCCGCAGGCGGCCACGGCGGTGGCGCCCCGCGCGGCGGTGCCGGCACCGGGCGGGATGCTTGCGATCAGCGATCTCTCCACCCGCTTCACCCTGGGGACGGAGGTCTACCGCGCGGTCAACGGCATCAGCCTGACGGTGAACCCCGGCGAGGCGATCGGGATCGTGGGCGAGAGCGGATCGGGCAAGACGGTCGCCGCGCTGTCGATCCTGCGGCTGGTCGCGACCCCGCCGGGCGAGATTGCGGGCGGGGCCATCCACTACCGGGGCGAGGATCTGGTGGCCGCCCCGCTGCCACGGCTTCAGGAAATCCGCGGGGATCGGATCGCCTACATCTTCCAGGACCCGCTGACGACGCTGAACCCGCTGCTTTCCATCGGCACCCAGATCGCCGAAGGCCTGACGCGCCACCAGCCCATCGGGGCCCGGGCCGCCTGGGCGCAGGCGGTCGCGCTGATGGAACGGGTGCGCATCCCCGATGCGGCCGAGAAGGCGAAGGCGTTCCCGCACCAGCTTTCGGGCGGGCAGCGCCAGCGGGTCGGCATCGCCATGGCGCTCGCCAACAGCCCCGAGGTGCTGATCGCGGACGAACCCACGACAGCGCTCGACGTCACGACCCAGGCGGCCGTGCTCGACCTGCTCGACGAGCTGCGGCGCGAGACGGGGGCGGCGCTGATCTTCATCACCCATGATTTCGGGGTGATCGCGCGGATGTGCAGCCATGTGCATGTCATGTACGGGGGCCGGATCGTGGAAAGCGGGCCGGTGGCCGAGATCTTCGCCCGCCCCGCACACCCCTATACCGAGCGGCTGCTTGCCTGCCGCCCCAAGCTCGGCGAGCCCGACCGGGTGCTGACCCCGATCCCCGGCCTGCCCCCCGCCACCAACCGCTTGCCGGAGGGATGCGCCTTCGCCCCGCGCTGCACGCAGGCGGGACCCGACTGCGCGGCGCCCGTGGCGCTGCGCGCGGTCGGCGCGGACCATGCAGCGGCCTGCATCCGGGTGGGCCGCATGGCCGAGGCCGCGGAATGATCCCGCTGCTGGAAGTGGTGGCCGTGGCCAAGGGGTTCGGCGGCGGCGTGCGCATCCTGGGCGGCACGGCGCGGGTCGCGGCGGTGCGCGGCGTCAGCCTGCGCGTGCCCGCGGGCCGCACGCTCGGCATCGTCGGCGAAAGCGGCTGCGGGAAATCCACGCTCGCCCGGATCATGGTCGGGCTGATCGCCCCCGACGAGGGGCAGGTGATCCTTGACGGGCGCGGGGTCGATGCGCGGCGCGACCGCGCGGCATGGCATCGGCAGGTCCAGATGGTGTTCCAGGACCCCGGCGGATCGCTGAACCCGCGCCGCACGGTGCGCCAGATCCTCGAGGCGCCGCTGCTGCATCTGCTCGGCCTTGACGGGGCGGCGCGGGCGGCGCGGGTGCGCGAGCTGATGGAGCAGGTGAGCCTGCGCCCCGAATTCCTCGACCGCTACCCCCACGAGTTTTCCGGCGGGCAGGCGCAGCGGATCGGCATCGCCCGCGCGCTTGCCGCCCTGCCGCGGCTGATCGTGCTCGACGAGCCGGTCTCGGCGCTCGACGTCTCGGTCCAGGCGCAAGTGCTGGCGCTGCTGCGCGAGCTTCAGGGGCGGCTGGGGCTGACCTATGTGTTCATCTCCCACGACCTCGCGGTGGTCGAGGCGCTCTGCGACCGGGTGGCCGTGATGTACCAGGGCGCGGTGGTGGAGGAGGGCGAGGCGCGGGCGGTCCTGCGTGCCCCGCAGCACGCCTATACCCGCCTTCTCCTCGCCTCGGCGCTTACGGCATGACGGGAACGGGGGGCGACGGGCGCACCGGAGCGTGTCATCATTCCCGCCTCGAACGGGGAGAGGGCCAATGGACGCGGAACGGGGCGCCGTACAGGCGCATTACGGCCTCGCGGGGCTGATCGACCGCACCCTGGCGGATCTGGCATCGACGGGGGTGGACACGGCGGCGCTGCGGGCGTCCGACCTCTGGCCCATCGACCAGCTGCACCATGGCGGTCTACCGGCGACCGAGGCACTGGCCGCGCGTGCGGGCGTCGCGGCGGGGATGGTCGTGCTCGATGCCGGGTGCGGGATCGGGGGGACGAGCCGCTATCTGGCCGAGATGCGGGGCTGCCGGGTCGAGGCGATCGACCTCACCCAGGATTTCGTCGATGCCGCGGTGCGGCTGAACGCGCTCTGCGGGCTCGACGGTCGCATCGCGGTGCGCCAGGGCAGCGTCACGGCCCTGCCCTATGGCGACGGCGCGTTCGACCAGGTCTGGGCCCAGAACGTGACCATGAACGTTGCCGACAAGACGGCGATGTTCGCCGAGGCGTTCCGGGTGCTGAAGCCGGGCGGCCGCTTCGCCCTGACCCACCTGGCCGAGGGCGCGGCGGGGCCGCCGCACTATCCCCTGCCCTGGGCACGGACGCCCGCGTACAGCTTTGCCGGGCGGGCGGACGATCTGCTCGCGGCCCTGTCCGCCGCCGGGTTCGTCATCCTGGTCCAGGACCATGGCGGCACGCCGATCCGCGCCGCAACCCAGCGCGTGCCCGTCGCCGTCATGGGCGACGACATGCCCAAGCGCGAGGCGAACGCCCGGCGATCCCGCGACGAAGGCCGGCTGACCGCCCTGACGGTCGTGGGCGAACGCCCGGCCTAGCGCCGCAGCGGCGGACGACCGAGCGGGGGCAGTTCGGCCGCGAGCGCCGTGCCCACGCGGGCGAGCAACCCTTCGCGGAAAAGCCCGGACCAGAGGCAGATGCCACGCGGCACGTCGAAGACCGCCGCGGCATCCTGCGCCCCGCCGCCCTCGACCAGACTGCCCGCGGCAAGCGACAGGGCCGTGCGCGATGGCAGCGGCGCCAGGCCCGCGGGCAGGAGCAGGCAGGGATGGCCGCTGAAATTCGTCGCGATCAGCATCGAATCGAGCCCGAAGGGCCCGATCAGCACGTCGACATCGGCAAAGATCGCGTCCATAGCCCGCATGACCAGATAGCGGACGCGGTCGAGCTGCACATGGTCCACCGCCGACAGAAACCGCGCCTTGCGGAACGTGTTCGGCCAGGCCCCGGTGTCCTGCCAGCGCAGGGTATCGTCGGCGCCCGAAAGCGTCAGGTCCTCGAATGCCGCCGCCGCCTCGGCAAAGAGCACGTTCATCAGCGCGCCATATGGCAGGTCGGGCAACCCCACCTCCACCACCGGC
>JANNOT010000234.1:0-3699 GCA_031399375.1 Paraoceanicella sp. | reverse complement strand
CCGGCGTCCGCGATCACGAGCGGCAGACCATTCGGGACGTCGTTTTGCAAGGTCACGTTCTGATTGTCTGCGGCCCCCTCGAGCAGATCGAGGGCCCTCTGGGCCGCCGTTTCCATGGCGAGGGGCTGCACCTGCAGCCTTGTTTCCGGCGATTCCAGGCGCGACTACGACGTCGGCTCCTTCCTCGTCGTCGAGTGGCGCGCGCTGACGGTGGCGCTGCTCGACCGGCTCCACCCGCTGGTCTGCGCAGCACTCGGCGTCACCGCGGTCGCATTCCCGCTCGCCTGCCTGCTGGAGGGCGGGACCTGGGCCACGGGCCGCGCGGTCGCGCGCGAGCGACGCGCCGATGGCGGGCCACCCGTCCGGATCGAGAGCGACGGGACCACGTTCTAGCCCGGTGCCAGGGCCTCGACCGCCGCGGCGATCGCCTCGAGCTCGGCATCGAGGATCCCCTCGGCCCGCAGATGGGCGAGGGTCTGGCTGAGGTAGTCGTGATTGGTCCCCGCAGGCCCCGCAGCGCTGGCGATGATCGCGGCCTGGGCGGCCGCGCCCAGATCCGCGCAGTACTGCGGATGACCGGGGTCGCTGACATAGGCGAGCGCGCGGACCACCTGCCCGTCGGCGAGGGTCACGGGCAGCCACGCCTCGGCATAGGCGCTCGTGACCAATTCGCGGGCGATCAGGTAGGCGTAAATCTCCTCCGCCCCCGCCTCGGGCACGCGCAGGGCGATCCCGGTGCAGCTCCCGCCCGGCACGGCATCGAGCGCGAGCACCAGCCCCGGCGCCTCGGGCGTACCGCGGTAATGGACCGATTGCAGGCAGAAGCGCCGCGCATACCCGTCGAGCCGCGCGACCTGCCGGGCCTCCGGCTCGAAACCCGGCCGCCACATCAGCGAGCCGTAGCAGAACACCCAGAAACCCGTCCGCATCGCCTTCTTCCCGCACCGCCCGGCCTATATGACGGACGGGGTGCGGCAGGCAAAGGGGCGGGCGATGAAATTCCGGATTCTGATCGGCGTGATCCTCGTCGCCGTCATCGCCTGGTCGGGCTGGTGGTGGTGGGGCGCGGGGGCCAAGCGCGATGCCATCGAGCGCTGGATGGCCGACCGGCAGCGCGACGGCTGGGTGGCCGAGGCGCAGGCGCTGACCGTCACGGGCTACCCCAACCGGTTCGACGCGCTTTTCCGCGACCTTGCGCTCGCCGACCCGGCCGAAGGCTGGGCGTGGGAGGCACCGGCGTTCCAGATCCTCAGCCTCGCCTATGCCCCCAACCACGTGATCGTCACCTGGCCGAGCGACCAGGTCGTGGCGATCCCCGGCGAGCGGGTCGCGATCCGGACCGCGATGCTGCGCGCCTCGACGGTATTTGTCCCCGACACCGGCCTCGCGCTAGACCGGGCGGTCTTCGAGGTGGAGCGCCTGACCCTGACCGGGCAGGCGGGCTGGACGGCGGCGCTGGACCGGGCGCTCGTTTCCACCCGGCGGGCCGGGGCGGTGCCCCTGGGGCATGACGTGTCCCTGACCATCGAGGGGGCAGACCTGCCACCTGCGCTTGCGGCGCGGCTCGACCCGGCGGGAACGCTCGCGCCGAGGATCGACCGGGTGGCGATGGACGCGATGCTCGGCTTTGACAGCCCCTGGGACCGCTTCGCGGTCGAGGGGCGGCGGCCTGCGCTGACCTCGCTCGACCTGCGCGCGGCGGAGATCATCTGGGGCGCGCTGCGGCTGACCGCGACGGGGCAGGTCGCCATCGACGATGGGGGCATGCCGGAGGGGACGATCACCCTGACGGCGCGCAACTGGCGCGCGATGGTGCAGGGCGCGGTGGCGGCGGGGGTGATTGCGCCCGACATTGCCCGGGCGGTCGAGGCGGGGCTGGAACTCCTTGCCCTACTCTCGGGCGACGGGGAGACGCTGACCGCACCCCTCACGCTGCGAAACGGCCTGATCTCGCTCGGGCCGGTCCCGCTGGGACCTGCCCCGCGCTTCACCCCGCCGCTGCGGAGCTGACAGGGGCAAGGGCCGAGGGCGAAGACGGCCGGCGTGGCGGGCGCTCGGCGGTCCGGGGTGCGGTTTCGCCGGAGGGTGGCTCGGTTGCTTCGACACGCGGTTGAGCCGTTTCGACCGAAATCTCCGCCCCCGGACGGGCGCGTGGGCGGATCGCACCTTCGAGAAGGTCCGTAGTGTGCTTGGCAGCAACCGCCGCATCGCGCGGTGCTGGCGGCGGTGCAGTGCCAGTCGCGGGCGACTCACCCCGTGCGTCTAGCGGCGCCTCTGGCGGCCGTGAACTCTCGACCGGTGCCGTCGGGGTCATTGGGGCGGGCCGCGGTTCGGCTGGCGCGGGAAGGGCGGGAAGCTCGATCGCCTGGCCGATGGCCTCCGGCAGCGGATCGGCAACCTGCGCCGATGGGAGCCAGCTCGGCATGGACACGAGCGCGAGAACCAACCCAAACCGACGCATCTCCATTCCCCCTCAGGTCCTGACCGCCACCTCCGTGGCCACGGGTTCCGTGTCCCGCCGGGGCGCATCCTGCGCCGCGCCCCCCCGGCCGAAGTCGGGCGCCGCGGTGTCCTGGCCCGCCTGGATGATCCCGCGCCGGATGGCCCGGGTCCGGGTGAAATAGGCATGGAGCATCGGACCATCCCCCATCCGGATAGCGCGCTGGAGCGCGAAGAGTTCCTCGGTGAACCGCCCGAGGATCTCCAGCGTCGCCTCCCGGTTGCTCAGGAACACGTCGCGCCACATCGTGGGGTCGGAGGCGGCGATCCGGGTGAAGTCGCGAAACCCCGCGGCGGAGTACTGGATGACCTCGCTGTCGGTCACCCGGCCAAGGTCGTCCGCGACCCCCACCATCGTGTAGGCGATCAGGTGCGGCGCATGGCTCGTGACGGCGAGCACGAGATCGTGGTGGCCCGCGTCCATCGTGTCCACCTTCGCCCCCAGCCCCTCCCAGAACCGGCCCAGTCGCGCAATCTGCTCCGGCGGCGTGCCGGGGACCGGGGTCAGCAGGCACCAGCGGTTGTCAAAAAGGCTCGCGAACCCCGCATCGGGACCGGAATGCTCGGTCCCCGCGAGCGGATGGGCGGGGATGAAGTGCACGCCGGGGGGCAGGTGGGGGGCCACGTCGGCGATGACTGCGCCCTTGACCGAGCCCACGTCGCTGACCGTCGCGCCCGGGGCGAGCACGGGCGCGATCTCGGCCGCCACCGGGCCCATCGCGCCCACGGGCACGCAGAGGATGACGAGGTCGGCCCCCGCGGCGGCGCTCGCCGCTGTATCGTGGATGTCGGCCAGCCCCAGCGCCGCGGCCCGCGCCCGCGTTTCCGCCGACCGGGCATAGCCGGTGATCCGCCCGGCATGGCCCGCGCGGCGCAGGGCGTGGGTGATCGAGGAGGCGATCAGCCCGAGGCCGATCAGCGCGACATGGTCATAGCTCATGCGCGGGCGCCCATGAAATCACCGATGGCGGCGGCGACCCGCTGGCAGCCGTCGGCATCGCCGACGGTGATGCGCAGCGCGGCGGGCAAGCCGGAGCCCCCGACCCGCCGCACGAGGATGCCCCGGCCGCGCAGCGCCCCATCGCAGGCGAGCGCCGTGTGGGCATCGGCGAAGCGGGCAAGGACGAAGTTCGCCTCCGGCCCGTCGCAGGGGACGCCCGCACGCCCCAGCGCCTTGACCAGCCAGTCGCGCCAGACCTC
>JANNOT010000230.1:0-3906 GCA_031399375.1 Paraoceanicella sp. | reverse complement strand
GAGCAGGGACGCCACGACGCGCTGCTCGCCCAGGGCGGGCGCTACGCGCGGATGTGGCTGGCCCAGGCGGCGGAGACCGATGGCCCACCCGATGCGCGGGACGATGCGCGGGACGGCGCGCCTTCGGGCTTGGCTTTGCCCGTCGCCCCACGCTAAGAGGCCCGCGTGGGCGACAAGAGGGCGTCGTGAGCGAGAGTGATTCCTTCATCAGCGAAGTGTCCGACGAGCTGCGGCGCGACCGGCTCTTCGCGTTCTTTCGCCGCTGGGGGCCGTTCCTGATCGCGGGGCTCGTCCTGCTGGTGGGCGCATCGGCGTATCTGGAATGGCGGCGTATCGGGGATGACCGCTCGGCCGCGCAGCGCGGCGATGCGATGCTGGCGGCGGTCCGGACCGAGGCGCCCGAGGCGCGGGCGGCCGCGCTTGCTGGACTTGCCACCGATGCGGGGGACCGCGGCGTGATCCCGGCCCTGCTGGAGGCGGAGGCGCTTGCGGCCAGCGAGCAGGCGGACGCGGCGCTCGCCACGCTCGACCGGGTGATCGACGATGCCGCGGTCTCGCCCGTCTACCGCGATCTCGCCCGGCTGCACCGGCTCGGGATCCGCGGCGACGCGGTGCCGATCGCCGAGCGGATCGCCGAGCTCGACCAGATGGTGGGACCCGACGCGCCGTTCCGCCTCGTCGCGCTCGAGGCGCGGGGGCTCGCACGGCTCCAGTCCGGGGACATTGCGGCGGCGCGCGAGGACCTGACGGCGGTCGCGGGCGATCCGCTCGCCACCCGCGACCTGCGGGGGCGCGTGCTCGAGGTGCTGCGCGCGCTCGGCACGCCGCCCGAGGCGGTACCCGCGGCGGCACCTGGGTCATCGGGTGAGGTGGTTCCCGCGGGTCCTGCCGCACCGTGACCGCATGGATGCCCCGATGACATCTCGCCCCGTCACGGTCGGATGCCTGCGCGTGGCGCTCGTGCTCGGCACGCTCCTGCTCGGCGGCTGCGGGATCTTCGGCAGCGATGACGAGATCCTCGAGGGCACGCGCATCCCCGTGCGGACAGAGCAGACGGCGACGACGCTCACCACCCGCCCGGCCCTGGTGCTGCCGCCCGCCACGGTGGTCAGCGAATGGACCCACAAGAACGGCAGCCCCGGCCATCGCGGTCCCCATGGGACGCTGTCGGCGGGCCCGCGGCTCGCCTGGTCGGCCGATGCCGGGTCGGGGGCCAGCAGCCGCGCGGTGGTGACCGCATCGCCTGTCGTGGCGGGGGGGCGCATCTTCACGCTCGATGCCGCGTCCGAGGTCCGCGCCTTCGGCCCCGGCGGGGGCGAGCTCTGGCGCCGTTTCGTCGGGTTCGAGGGCGAACGGGGCGAGGACGGCTATGGCGGCGGGCTCGCGGCCGGGGACGGGCAGCTCTATGTCTCGACCGGTTTCGGCGAGGTGCTGGCCCTCGCGCCCGAAACCGGCGAGATCGTCTGGCGCACCCGGGTGGACGGGCCGGTCCGCGCCGCCCCCACGGCCTATGGCGCCCGGGTCTTTGCGGTCACCCGCAGCGACATCGCCTATGGCCTCGACCGCGCGACGGGCGAGATCGTGTGGCGCATCCAGGGCGCGGTCGGGCTGACCGGGCTTCTGGGCGGCGCAAGCCCTGCCGCGGACCCCGCGCTCGCCGTCCTGCCCTTCGCCTCGGGCGAGGTCACGGCGGCGCTCGGGCTCAGCGGGCGCCGGGTGTGGACCGCGGCCATCGCCGGGGGGCGGCGCGGGCTCGCACGCACCACCATCGGCGACATCACGTCGGACCCGGTGATCGACGGCGAGCAGATCTACGCCGCCAACCAGTCCGGGCGCCTCGTCTCGATCGACCGGCGGACCGGCAACCGTAACTGGACCGCCAATGACGGCTCGCTGAACCCGGTCTGGCCCGAGGGGGGAAGCGTGTTCCTCGTTTCCGACACCGCGGAGCTTCTGCGCCTCGACGCCGCAACCGGGTCGCGGATCTGGGCGACCCAGCTGACCCAGTATGACGACCCCGACGACCGCGACGGGGCGATCGGCTATGGGGGTCCGGTGCTCGCGGGCGGACGGCTCTGGATCGTGTCGGCCGAGGGGTACCTTCTGGGCTTTGACCCCGAGGGCGGTCAGGAGGTCGCGCGGGTCGAGATGCCCGACGGCTCCACCCTTTCCCCCGCGCTCGCCGATGGTCGGCTCTATGTGATGACGGCGGGCGGTCGGCTTCTCGCTTTCCAATAGCCCGCAGAGGGGGTAAGGGGAGGCCCGCTCCGGAGGCCTAGCCCATGTCGTTCACCCTCGCCATCGTCGGGCGGCCCAATGTCGGCAAATCGACGCTCTTCAACCGCCTGGTGGGGCGAAAGCTCGCGCTGGTCGACGATCAGCCGGGCGTGACCCGCGACCTGCGCGAGGGGCAGGCGCGGCTCGGGCATGTCCGCTTCACCGTGCTCGACACCGCGGGGCTGGAGGAGGCGACCGACGACAGCCTGCAGGGCCGCATGCGCGCCCTGACGGAAAAGGCGGTCGAGATGGCCGACGTGTGCCTGTTCCTGATCGATGCACGCCAGGGGATCACCCCGACCGACAAGCTCTTTGCCGAGCTCCTTCGCCGTTCCGGCACGCCGGTGCTGCTGGCGGCGAACAAGGCCGAGGGGCGGGCGGGCGAGAGCGGCTATTATGAGGCCTACGGCCTCGGCCTCGGCGATGTCATCCCGCTATCCGCCGAGCATGGCGAGGGGATGGATGATCTGCGCGCGGCCCTCCTCCCGTTTGCCGAAGAATTCGGCGACGACGACGAGGCCCCGCCGGATGAGGATCGCCCGATCCAGATCGCCATCGTCGGCCGCCCCAATGCGGGCAAATCCACGCTGGTGAACGCGATCCTGGGCGAGGAGCGGATGCTGACGGGGCCAGAGGCCGGCATCACCCGCGACGCGATCGCGTCGGACATCACCTGGGGCGGGACGCCCATGCGGATCTTCGACACCGCGGGCATGCGCAAGAAGGCCAAGGTCCAGGAAAAGCTCGAGAAGCTCTCCGTCTCGGACGGGATCCGCGCGGTGAAATTCGCCGAGGTGGTGGTGGTGCTGCTCGACGCCTCCTCGCCCTTCGACCAGCAGGACCTGCGCATCGCCGATCTCGCCGAGCGCGAGGGGCGCGCGGTCGTGGTCGCGGTCAACAAATGGGACCTGGAAAGCGACAAGTCCGAAAAGGCCAAGGCGTTGCGCGAGGCGTTCGAGCGGCTGCTGCCGCAGCTGAAGGGGGCGCCGCTCGTCACGCTGTCGGCCCTGACGGGCCGGGGCGTGGACAAGCTGCGCGAGGCGATCGTCGCGATCCACGCGACCTGGAACACCCGCATCTCCACCGCCCGGCTCAACCGGTGGCTCGCCGGGCAGATCGAGAGCCATCCGCCCCCGGCCCCGTCGGGGCGGCGGATCAAGCTGCGCTACATGACCCAGGTGAAGGCGCGCCCGCCGTCCTTCATCGCATTCTGCTCGGTGCCCGACGCATTGCCGGAAAGCTATTCGCGCTTTCTGGTCAACGGGTTGCGCAAGGCGTTCGCGCTCGACGGAACGCCGATCCGCCTGACGTTGCGAAAGGGCGAAAACCCGTTCGAGGGGCGCAGCGAGCGGCGCAAGGATGGCAGCATCAAGCGGGGGTGAGCGGGCGCCGCATCTGCTGAGAGGCGTAGAGACGCAGGCGGCTTCTCACGGCGCCATGCGGAGGGGCGAGTCGCGGTCTGTCAAGGCCAGGCCCCCGGTCCGGGGGTGTTGCGCCGCCCTGACCCGGCCCGACCCACCCCCGCGACCCCGAAGGGTCAGAGGGTTGCCAGCAGGGCGTCCGCGACGCTGGCGGGGTCGGTCAGCCTGCTGCGATCCTCGCCGGGGTGGAACCGGGCGCGGAGCGCCG
>JANNOT010000190.1:0-13253 GCA_031399375.1 Paraoceanicella sp. | reverse complement strand
TAGCCCGGGACCGCGCTCGCCTGCACCTCCAGCACCTCATGCAGGACAAAGGCGAGGTCGCGCAGCGGGGGGGAATAGCTCGGCATGGATGCGATCCTCCGGGATCAGGGCGCAGGGTGGATGCGGGGCCAGAGAGGGGCGAGAACCGGCGCGCGCGCGGTTCCGCCCGGCGGGCGGCTGCGGATCGGCGCAGTGTCCATGCCGTTCATGCCCTTTTCGATTGCCTGCACGGTGCGCAGGCTGTGCCCAAGCATCAAGCATGAACCCTTACCTACACGTCAACGTGACGCAAGGTCTGCGGGTGGCGGATCGGGGCGCGCCAGTGCGGCCCGGGCATCGTCGCGCAAGGCGGCACGCCCGGCAATCGTCGCCTGATGCGCGCCCGCGCGGCGCGCCGGGCGTCGTGCCGTTGCCCCGCGCCCGCGATCCAGATCTCGGCCTGCGCGCGGGTGTCGCCGCCATGGGTGCAGAGGTCGAGCCACGGGCGAGTCCGCTCGAGCGGAAGGCCGGATCGCCGCCCGCGCAGGATCAGCGGCAGGCTAGCGCAGTCGCGCGTCGTGCAGCGCCGCCTCTGCCCGTCCCGCGCGGGGGCCAGACGCTCGATATGGGCGGAAGACCGCAAAGTCCTGGGGTCTCGCCGAATTCGGCGCACCTGGCGCCGATCGCAAGGCGCCGGTCGGTCAATTGGTCTCCTGTCTTCCCACCCGCCCGACCGCCCGGCGACCCCAGCCAAGCGGCAGAGCGAAAGCGCCGCCGGTTGCGCCGATGCCCGTGCCGTGCTGAAGCTGGGGGCCGGGGCGCAGACGGGGCGCAAACGGGGTGGCCATGGCGGACGAGTGGGAGGAGCGCGTGGCGCGGGCGCATCGGTTCACCGCCGCCATTCCCCATTCCCGCGCGCTGGGGATGGAACTGATCGAGGCCGCGCCGGGCGAGGCGGTGCTGCGCATCGCCTATGATGCCCGTTTTGTCGGCGATCCCGCGACGGGCGTGCTGCATGGCGGCGTCGTCACGGCGCTGCTGGACACGTGTTCGGGCATGGCGGTCATGCTCCACCCGACCGGGGCCGCGGGAACGGCGACCATGGACCTGCGGATCGACTACATGCGCCCGTCGACCCCCGGTGCGGCGCTGATCGCCCGGGCGCGGTGCTACCACACCACGCGCAACGTCGCCTTCGTCCGCGCCATCGCCCATGAGGGCGACCCGGAGGCGCCTGTGGCCACCGCGGCCGCGGCCTTCACGCTCGAACGCGGGTAGCGCACGGATCACGCCCCGATCGCACCGCTTCAAAAGCCCGGCATGGGCATGCCCGGCGCTTCCCCGGCGGCCGATGCCGGGTCAGGATCGCCGTATCCGCACCCCTCAAGGAGGATCCCCGCCATGCCGCGATCAGCCGCAGCTCTTCTCGCCCTCGCCCTGCTCAGCGCCCCGGCGGGCGCGGCGGAGCCCGTGTTCTCGACGCCCAAGGGCTGGGCAATCCGTGGGTATGACGTCGTCGCCTACTTCACCCAAGGCGCGGCCATCGCGGGCAATCCCGAAACCGCGGTCGACTGGAACGGCGCCACCTGGCTCTTTGCGACCGAGACCAACAAGGCCGCGTTTGCCGCCGAGCCCGCCCGCTACGCGCCCCAGTACGGCGGCTACTGCGCCTATGCCGTGGCGAACGGGTACACCGCCTCGATCGACCCCGAAGCCTGGCGGATCGTGGACGGAAAGCTTTACCTCAACTATTCGCAGGAGGTGAAAGCCGAGTGGGAGGGTGACATTGCTGGCTATATCGCCAAGGCCGACGCGAACTGGCCCAAGGTCATCGAGTGACCCGGGGCGACGGGTCGCGGGGACATGAGCCGCCCGCGCCCCGAGCCTGTGCAGGTGGTCAAGCAGCGCCGGGACGCCGCGCTCCAGCGGCTCGCGGCCGCGGTGCCCTATGCCGAATTCCTCGGCGTGGGGTTCGAGCGGCGCGGGGACGAGCTGACCGGCATCCTGCGATTCCATGACGCCCTGATCGGAAATCCGCTGACCCCTGCGCTCCATGGCGGGGCGACGGGGGCGTTTCTCGAGATCACGGCCATCATGGAGCTGGCCTGGGGCCTGGTCTGGGAGCGGATGGAGGGAGGCGAAGCGGCGGCGGGCGAGATCGAAGCGGGACGCTTTCCGCCCTTTCCCCGCACGATCGACTTCACCGTGGATTACCTGCGCGCGGGCCAGCCGCGCGACGCCTATGCCCGGGCGCGCATCAACCGATCGGGGCGCCGCTATGCCTCGGTCCATGTCGAGGCCTGGCAGGACAACCGAAACCGCCTTTTTGCCCAGGCAACCGGGCATTTCATGATGCCGCGGATCGACGAGGCATGACCGCCAGCCCGGGGGGCGGCGCGGGGGATGTCGCGGGGGATGTCGCGGGGGGGCCCACCGGGGACGGCAGCGGCCCTGGCGATCCGGGCGGCGGCGCTGGCATCACCCATTCCCGCGTCCTGCGGGTGGCGCTGCCCATCGTGCTTGCCAATGTCACTGTGCCCCTGCTCGGTGCGGTCAATACCGGCGTGGTGGGGCAGCTCGGGCTGGCTGCCCCGATCGGGGCAGTGGGGATCGGGGCGATCATCCTGGCCTCGCTCTACTGGACGTTCGGGTTCCTGCGCATGGCGACCTCGGGCCTGGTGGCCCAGGCACGCGGCGCGGGGGATGGCGAGGAGGCCGGGGCGCTCCTCGCCCGCGCGTTGATCGTGGCCGCACTGGCGGGCACCCTGGTCGTGGCGGCCCAGGGGCCGCTCTTCGCAGGTGCCTTTGCCATCGCCCCGGCATCGGCCGAGGTCGAGGGGCTTGCGCGCGCCTATCTCTCGATCCGGATCTGGGGGGCCCCGGCGACCATCGGGCTCTATGCGCTGACCGGCTGGATGATCGGGATGGAGCGGACACGGGCGGTCCTGCTCCTCCAGCTCTGGATCAACGGGCTCAACATCGTGCTCGACCTCTGGTTCGTGCTCGGGCTCGGCTGGGGGGTGGAGGGGGTGGCGGTCGCGACGCTGATCGCCGAATGGTCGGGGCTGGCGCTGGGGCTTGTGCTCTGCCGCGCGGCCTTCGCGGGCCGCGCCTGGCGGACCGCGCGGGCGGTGTTTGACCGCGCGCGGCTCCTGCGGCTCGGGGCCGTCGGCGGTGATATCGCGATCCGCTCGGTGCTCCTGCAGGCGGCGTTCACCAGCTTTCTTTTCCTCGGCGCAGGGCTTGGCGACGTCACGCTCGCCGCCAACCAGATCCTGCTCCAGTTCCTGGAAATCACCGCCTATGCGCTCGACGGCTTCGCCTTCGCGGCCGAGGCGCTGGTGGGCCAGGCAGTCGGCGCGCGGGCACGCGCGGCGGTCCGGCGCGCGGCGATCCTGACCTCGGGCTGGGGGCTTGGGTGCACGGGCCTCGCGGCCCTGGCCTTCGCCCTCGTGGGACCTGCGGTGATCGACGCGATGACGACCGCGCCCGACGTGCGGCTTGCCGCCCGCGATTTCCTACCCTGGATGGTCGCGGCACCCGTGGTGGGGCTTGCCTCCTGGATGTTCGACGGGATTTTCATCGGGGCGACGCGGACCCGCGCCCTGCGCGACGCGATGCTTGTGTCGGTGGCGGTCTATGCGGCGGCGCTGCTCGTGCTCGTGCCGGCCTATGGCAATCACGGGCTCTGGGCGGGGCTGATGGTCCTCTTCATCGCCCGGGGGATCACGCTTGGCCTGCGCTACCCCGCGCTGGAGCGGTCGGTGCACGCCTAGGGCGCAGGGCGGCCGAGGAGATCGAAGGTGACGTCCACATCCTGCCCGATGGTGGCGAAGAGCGCGCTGAACCCGATCCCCAGGCCGAAATCATGGCGGTTCAGGCGCAGCGACCCCGTGGCGCGCAGGCCCGGCCCCTCGGGCGCCACCGAGATTTCGGGGGTGATCGTCACCTCCCGCCCCTTGATGCGCACGACGGCGACCGCGCGGAAGCGACCGGGGGCAAGGGTGACGAGCTGGTCGAGATGCACCGTGAAGCTCGGGTAACGCTCCGCATCGAACCAGTCGATGCTCTGGGCGAAGTACGAGCGGACGGGGTCGCCAAGATCGATGCCGGTGGCCGCGACCGTCAGAACCATGGTGGCGGCAGCCGGATCGGCGGGGTCGAACGCCGCGGTGCCCGAAAGCGCGTCGAAGCTGCCCCGGGTGGGGGTGGCGTTTTCCAGATAGCTGAATTCGATGCGGCTCGCATCGCCGTCCAGCACATAGGGGGCGGCGGCGGCGGGGAGGGCGAGCAGGAGGACGAGACAGGCTGCCTGGACGCGGTTGCGCAGCCCTGACCCGGCCCGGCTCACCCCCTGGCGCATCCCGCATCCCTCCCCGTGGCCGAGGACAAACTAGCGTGGCCGTCACGCATAAGGAGGGCGTCGAGGTCGCGGGCGATGCGCGGGACCAGGGCGAGGCCCCGGGTGGTGAGCGCGGTGTAGAGCTGGACCGCCGAGGCGCCCGCGCGGATCCTGGCATAGGCGTCCTCGGCCGAGGCGATGCCGCCGACCCCGATCAGGGGCAGGCGCCCGCCGGTCAGGCGAAACAGGGCGGCGATGGTCGCAGTGGCGCGGTCGCGCAGGGGGCGGCCGGACAGGCCCCCGGCCTCGCCCCGATGGCGGCCGGTCAGCCCGTCGCGCGCCAGCGTGGTGTTGGTGGCGATGATCCCATCGACGGGCGCGGCGAGGGCGACCTCGGCGAGGGCCGCAAGCTCGGCGGGGGAAAGGTCGGGCGAGACCTTGAGAAACACCGGGATTCGCCGGGGCAGGGCCGCGCGGGCGGCGAGCACCCCCGCGAGCAGGGTCGCCAGCGCGTCGGCCCCCTGGAGATCGCGCAGGCGTTCCGTATTGGGCGAGGAGACGTTGACCGTCGCGAAATCCACATGGGCCCCGGCGGCGGCGAGCACGGTCGCGAAGTCGGCGCCGCGGTCGGGGCTGTCCTTGTTCGCGCCGAGGTTCAGCCCCACGATGCCGGGCGGTCGGGGCGCGGCAAGGCGGGCGGCGATGGCGTCCACGCCGTCATTGTTGAACCCGAACCGGTTGATGACGCCCCCGTCCTGCGGCAGGCGAAAGAGCCGGGGGCGGGGATTGCCGGGCTGGGGATGGGGCGTGGCGGCCCCGACCTCGATAAAGCCGAAGCCCGCGCGCAGGAGCGGGGCGAGGGCGACGGCGTTCTTGTCGAACCCCGCGGCGAGGCCGACCGGGTTGGGGAGGGCAAGGCCCGCGAGCGTGCTCGCGAGGCGCGCGGAGGTGACGGGACCGGGCGCCGGGCCGAGGCCGAGGCGAAGCGCGCGGAGGGCGAGGCCATGGGCCGTCTCGGGATCGAGCCGGGCGAGCAGGGGCAGGGCGAGGCGCTCCAGCACCCCCGTCTCAGGGATCGAGGGCGGGGATGACGTGCGCGCCGTCCGGCCCGGGGTCGAGCGGGTGGGCCCAGTGCACGGCCGCGTAGGCGAGGATACCGTGGAGATGGGGAAAGAGCGCGCCGCCGCGCGAGGGTTCCCAGCGCAGGGCCGGGCCGAGGGCTGCGGCGTCGAAGGCGGCGAGCATCAGTCCGTGCTCGCCGGCAAAATGCCGCTCTGCCGTACCCGCGACCTGATCGGCGGTGGAAAGATGGATGTATCCGTCGCGCAGATCATCCGCCGAGCCGCGGGTTTCGCCCCCAAAGACAAAGGCGCCCCATTCCGACTGGCGGAAGATCTTGAAGACGAGCTTCACGCGGCCAGCATCCCCTCGGCCCGCGCCCAGTCGAGCGTGATGTCGAGCGCCGCCTCCACCGGGGCGAACATCTCGTCGATCTCGGCCTCGGTGATGATCATCGGCGGGCATACGGCGACGACATCACCGATGGCGCGCAGGATCACGCCATGCTTGAGCAGTTCGGCGGTGAAGCGCGGGCCGACCTTGCCCGGGACCTTGAACCCCCGGGGGGATTTCTCGGGGGCAAGCTCGAACGCACCGACCAGGCCCACGCCACGGCTTTCGCCCACAAGCGGATGATCGGCGATGCGCGCGAGATGGGCCTGAAACCGCGGGGCGAGCCGCTTGACGCGCCCGGTAATGTCGAGCCGCTGGTAGAGTTCCAGGGCCTTGACCCCCACCGCGCAGCCCACCGGGTGCCCGCCATAGGTAAAGCCGTGGCCGAAGGTGCCGATGCGGCCCGAATTGGCCTCGATCGCCTCGGCCATGGTCAGATCCATCGCGACGGCGGACAGGGGGGCATAGGCGCCGGTCAGCTGCTTGGCCAGGGACATGGAATTGCGGTGCATCCCCATCGTGTCCGACCCGAACCATTCCCCCGTGCGCCCGAAGCCGGTGATGACCTCGTCCGCGATCATGTGGATGTCGTGGCGGCGCAGGATCGGGTTGATGGCGGCGAAGTAGCCCGCCGGGGGCACGATCACGCCACCCGCGCCCATCACCGGTTCGGCGATGAAGGCAGCGATCGTCTCCGGCCCCTCGGCCTCGATCATGGCCTCGAGCTCGGCTGCAAGGCGCGCGACGAACTCCGCCTCGGTCTCGCCGGGCTGGCCTTCCTTCCACATGTGGGGGGTGGTCAGGTGCATGATGCCGGGGACGGGCAGGTCGAAGTCGCGGTGGTTATAGGGCAGCCCGGTCAGCGAGGCCGAGACGATGGTCACCCCGTGATAGCCTTTTTTCCGGCTGATGATCTTCTTCTTCTCGGGCCGCCCCAGGGCGTTGTTCATGTACCAGACGAGCTTGATCTGGGTGTCGTTGGCCTCGGAGCCCGAGGACTGGAAGATCACCCGCGCCATGTCGGGGGCGAGGTCCTTGATCTTTTCGGCAAGCTCGATCGCGGGCTCGTGGGAGCGGCCGCCGAAGAGGTGGTAGTAGGGGAGCTTGTCGAGCTGCGCCTTGGCCGCGTCGATCAGTTCGGCATGGCCGAACCCGAGCCCCGCGCACCAGAGGCCCGCCATGCCCTCGATGTAGCCCTTGCCCGCCTGGTCATAGACCCGCACCCCCTCGCCCCGCTCGATCACGTGGGGGCCGACCAGCCGGTGCTGGACCGCGTTGGTGTAGGGGTGGAGCAGAGCCTCCACATCCCGGGTCTGGGTGTTGCTGAGCTGGTTCATGGCGGACATCCCCTCGGTCTGACCCTTGCTGGTAGCAAGGATCGGGGGGGCGGGTCAATCGTGGGGGGCGCCGTCCTGCACCCGATACGACGACGCCCCGCCTGGGGCGGGGCGTGCGGGATGGACCGGAACCCGTGTCGACCCGTGGCGTCAGGCACCCGGGCCGGGCGACAGGGTCAGACGGCTGCGCGGGCCTTCATCACGTCCTTTTTCACCGCGAGGGCGCGGGGGGACAATTCCGCATCGGCCGCCTTGGCCAGGAACGCATCGAGCCCGCCGCGGTGGTCCACCGACCGCAGGGCCGAGGCGGCGATGCGAAAGCGGTAGGTGCGGCCGAGCGTGTCGGAGATCAGCGAGACCTCCTTGAGGTTCGGCAGATAGCGGCGGTTGGTCTTGATGTTGGAATGACTGACGTTGTGGCCGGTCATCACGCCCTTTCCGGTCAGTTCGCAGCGACGGGACATCGGTTCATCCTCGGGGTCTGGTCCCGGCGGGCGCGGGATCGTGCTGAAATTCGAGGCACTCCGGTACACGGGGGCGCGGGCGGCGTCAAGGGCGCAACCGGGCGAGGGCGGCTTCGGCCGCGGCCTCGGGGCTCAGGCGTCCGGCGCGCACGTCCGCCTGCAGGGCCGGCCAGGCGGCGGAAAGCGCGGGGTCCGCGCGCACCCGCGCGGCCAGCGCCTGGGCCAGTGCGGCGTCGAGGGCAGCCTCTGCCTGCGCGTCCCGGGTTCGGGCAAAGGCGCCGGTGTCGCGGCGGTGTGCGGCAAGCCGGGCGAGCGCCGACCATGCCTCGGCCAGCCCCGCGCCGGTCCGGGCGGAGACGCACCTGACCTCCGGCACGCCGTCGGGATCGCCGTCGCGGGGGCGGATCAGGCGCAGGGCGCCGGCATATTCTGCCCGGGTCCGGTCCGCCTCGGCCACCAGCGTCCCGTCGGCCTTGTTCACCAGGATCAGGTCCGCCCTCTCCATGATCCCGCGCTTGACCCCCTGCAGCTCGTCCCCCCCGCCGGGTGCGAGGAGGAGGAGGAAGAGGTCCGTGATGCCCGCCACCTCCGTCTCGGACTGGCCCACCCCGACCGTCTCGACAAGCACCAGGTCGAACCCTGCCGCCTCGGCCAGCGTGACCGCATCGCGCGTCCGCGGCCCGATCCCGCCCAGGGCGGCCTGGCTGGGCGAGGGGCGGATGAATGCGTGCCTGTGGCGGGCGAGCGTGCCCATGCGGGTCTTGTCGCCCAGGATTGCCCCGCCCGTCCGGGGCGAGGAGGGATCGACCGCGAGCACGGCGACCCGGTGGCCGAGGCCGACCAGGTGCATCCCGAATGCCTCGATGAAGGTCGATTTGCCGACCCCGGGCGTCCCCGTCAGCCCGATGCGCAGGGTGGGCCGCGGCGGGGGCGGCAGGGCGGCGATCAGGGCGCGGGCGGCCATGCGGTGGTCGGGGCGCGTCGATTCGACCAGCGTGATCGCCCGGGCCAGCGTCCGGCGGTCCCCGGCGGCCAGCCCGGCCGCGAGGCCCGCAACAGGGGGATCCGCACTTGCGTCCATCGGTCCGATCACGGCAGGGTGACGCGGGCACCGGGCCCGCCCCCCTGTTTCGCCTCGATCTTCGGTCCATGTCCAGAGGTGTCGCGCCATCCCCGGAGGAGCCTGCCGATGCACCTGCGCATATTGCCCCTGCTGCTCGCCCTGTCGGCCCATCCGGTGGCAGCCGAAGAGACGTTCGAGGGGATTTTCGACTTCTACCTCGGGGGGATCCCTGCGGGCGAGATGGACTTTGCCGCCCGGTGGGACGCGGCCGATTTCAGCGCCCGGTCCGAGTTCCGCGCGGTCGGGCTGCTGAAGGCGCTCTATGACGGCTACTATATCGTGTCGGCCGAGGGCGGGCGGGCGGCCGAGACATTTGCCCCGGCGCGGTTCGAGGCCGATACCGCCTTTGGCGATAGCCGCCAGAAGGTCCGGGTCAGCTATGCCGATGCCCGGCCCGCGACGGTCGAGGCCGACCCCCCGTTCAAGCCGCGCGATTACCAGATCGATCCCGCGGCGCAGGTCGGCACGCTCGACCCGCTGAGCGCTGCGCTTCTGCTCGTGCGCCCCGCGCCCCCCGACCAGCTCTGCAACCGCAGCGCCGAGATCTTCGACGGGCGGCGGCGCTACCGGATCGAGCTTGGCCCGGCCGAGATCGGGCCCGACCGGATCCGCTGTGCGGGCGACTATGTCCGCGTCGCGGGCTTTTCGCCCAAGCAGATGGCCAAGCGCACCCGCTATGCCTTCACCGCGATCTTCCGGGAGGTCTCGCCCGGGCGGGCAGAGCTCGTCCAGGTGCTGGGCGAGACGGGGGTCGGGCTCGCCGTCATCAACCGGCGGGCCGCGCCGATCGACTGATCCGCCGCGCCGTCGCCTGCGGCGTCAGGCGCTGCTTGCGCGGGCGAAGGCGGTGCGAAGGACCGGACGATGGGCGGGCTGCGCCTCGCGCGCCGGGCCGGGCGCGGCCGCGAAACGCAGGGTGAACCGGGCGCCGACCCCGGGGGCGCTCTCGACCTCCAGCGATCCCCCCATGAGCCGGGCAAGGTCGCGGGTAATCGAGAGGCCGAGCCCGGTGCCGCCGAAATCGCGCGCCGTGTCGGAATGCTCCTGGGCAAAGGGCTCGAAGATCCGGTCGAAATTCTCGGGCGCAATGCCGATGCCGGTGTCGGACACGCACAGCATGGCGAGCCCCGCGGCAGGGTCGAAGCCGACCTCGAGCGTCACGGTCCCGCGGGACGTGAACTTGATCGCGTTCGACAGAAGATTGCACAGGCACTGGCGCACCCGCAGCGGGTCAAGGAGCAGGGTCTCGGGCATGCTTGCATCGATCCGCACGTCAAGTTCGAGCCCCTTGCGGGTTGCCAGCGGCGAGAAGAGGGCGGCGCAATCGAGCGCAAGTTCGCCGAGCGCCCCGGGCTCGTGCGCGACGGTCAGCATCCCCGCCTCGAGCCGCGACTGGTCGAGCATGTCGTCCAGAAGCCGCGCGAGCGTGCGCCCCGATCCCTCGATGACCCGAAGCTGGGCCGCCTGGGCGGTCCCGAGCCCGCTGCGCCCCAGAAGCTCGGCCATCCCCAGGATGCCGTTCAGCGGCGTGCGCAGCTCGTGCCCCACCCGGGCGAGGAAATGGGTGCGCATCGCCATCGCCCGCTCGGCTGCCTCGCGCGCCAAGGCAAGCTCGACCTCACGCCGGCAGTGGGCACGGTGGAGCCGGGTGAACTGCGCGGCGCAGAGCCCCAGGACCATCACGAAACAGGTCACGCCCGCAAGCTGCACGATCGACGTGCGGGCCATGCCGGTCGCTATGACCTCGGCCACGCAGAGCCCGAGGCCCAGCGCCACGATCGCCCCCACCTTGAACACCAGAAGCCCGCGCAGGCGGTGCGCCTTGATGGTGGCGTAGATCGCGGCTGCCGCGAGGATCGACAGGGCAAAGATATGCGCCCCCTCCGGTTCATGGGGCCAGAGCGCGATCACGTAGAGCGAGAGCGCGACCGAGCCGGGCATGCTGATCCAGAGAAGCCGGTTGACCACCCCGTCCCGCCCCGGCCCGCCGGGCCCCGCGCGCCGCAGCACCCGCGTCCAGGCGTGGCTGGCCCAGACATCCGCAACGGCAAGGAGGCCGAGGGCGATGACCGCAAGCGGCGCCCGGAACAGCAGCGCGGTGACAATTCCGAGCCCGGCATAGAACAGGACGCGAATTCCCACCTGGGCGCGACGATCCGCGATCGTCGCCGAAAGATCGGAGAGATCGGTGGACGGCGCGCCTGACGATGGTGGGGTCATGGCCGGAAGGTACCAAAACCTTCACAAAATTGCGCCAGAAATCCCGCAGAATTTGATTGAATGTTCAACCAACGGGCGACCCTGCGATCGTACCGATCGCCCTAGGCCGGGAGGAGGCTGCCCCACAGGTCGTAATCGTCGGCCTCCTCGACCACCACCACCGGCATGTCCCCAGGGCAAAGTGTCTCGAACCCCGCGTCGATGATCAGGGTCCCGTCGATCTCGGGCGCGTCAAAGCGGGTGCGGCAGACCGCACCGTCATGGTCCACCCGGTCGACGATCACCTGCTCGTGTCGGCCCACCCGCGCGGCAAGCTTGCGGGCGGAGATCGCCTGGGCGACCTCCATGAACCGTTCCCACCGCTCTTGCTTAAGGGCCGCGGGCACATGGTCGGGCAGCGCGTTGGCGCGGGCGCCCGCGACGTTCTCGTACTGGAAGCACCCGACCCGGTCGAGGGCCGCCTCCTCGAGCCAGGCCAGCAGATGGGCGAACTCCGCCTCGGTCTCGCCGGGATAGCCCACGATGAAGGTCGAGCGCAGCGCAAGCTCGGGACAGATCCGGCGCCAGTCGGCGATCCGCTCCAGCGTCCGTTCGCCCGCCGCCGGGCGCGCCATCCGGCGCAGCGTGTCGGGGTGGCTGTGCTGGAACGGGATGTCGAGATAGGGCAGCACCAGCCCGTCGGCCATCAGCGGGATCAGTTCGGCGACATGGGGATAAGGATAGACGTAGTGCAGGCGCACCCACGCGCCGAGCCGCCCCAGTTCGCGCGCAAGATCGGTGATGTGGCTGCGGACCTCGCCCCCCTTCCAGGGATGGGCATCATGGCGCCGGTCCAGGCCGTAGGCCGAGGTATCCTGCGAAATCACCAGAAGCTCGCGCACCCCCGCCGCCACCAGCTTTTCCGCTTCGCGCAGCACCGCGTTGGCGGGGCGGCTCACCAGCTTGCCGCGCATGTCGGGGATGATGCAGAACCGGCAGGCGTGGTTGCAGCCCTCGGAGATCTTCAGATAGCTGTAATGCCGGGGCGTCAGCGTCACGCCCGTCGCGGGCAGAAGGTCGAGATAGGGGTTGGGGTCGGGCGGCACGGCGGCGTGCACGGCGTCGAGCACCGCCTCGTACTGGTGCGGCCCGGTCACGGCCAGCACCGTGGGATGCGCCCCGGTGATATAGGCAGGCTCCGCCCCCAGGCATCCGGTCACGATCACCCGGCCGTTCGCGCTCAGCGCCTCGCCGATCGCCTCCAGGCTCTCGGCCTTGGCGCTGTCGAGAAACCCGCAGGTATTCACGATCACCGCGTCCGCACCCGCGTAATCGGGCGAGATCGCGTACCCCTCGGCCCGGAGGCGGGTCAGGATCCGCTCGCTGTCCACCAGCGCCTTGGGGCAGCCGAGGCTGACCATCCCGATCCTTGGCTGGCCGGGGCGCGCATGATCGTCCAGCCGGGCGGCTGGGGCGCGGTCGGGGCGCAGGTCGGGCGGATTGACGGCCATGGCGCGGGTGATAGTCGAACGGCGGTCCGCGCGAAAGGGGCGGCTTCCGGGGGGACGCGCGCTCGGCTATCGATCAATCGCCCCCCCGCGCCTGCCCGAGGAGCCGCCGATGACCGCCTATCTTCCCTGGATCCTGCCGCCCGTGCTGCTGGTCGGGTCCAATGTCTTCATGACCTTCGCCTGGTACGGGCACCTGGGTTACAAATCCGCGCCGCTCTTCTGGGTCATCCTGATCTCCTGGGGGATTGCGTTCTTTGAATACTGCCTCGCGGTCCCTGCAAACCGGATCGGCCATGCGGTCTATTCCGCCGCCGCGCTCAAGACGATCCAGGAGGTCATCACCCTGGTCGTCTTCGTCGCCTTCTCGCTGCTCTACCTGCGCGAATCGCTCACCCTCAGCCAGTATGGCGGGTTCGCGCTGATCGCGGCGGGGGCCGCACTGGTGATCTTCAAACCCTGACGGGGGCGGCTTTCCTTCGCGCAGCCGGGGGGCTAGAACCCATCCGGTCCGGATGCGAGGGAGGGTGCGATGACCGATGGCCAGCCGTCCGATCCTGCCCGGCGCGATGCCTACGCGATCAATGCCGCGACGGTCGATGCCATCCTCGCCGCGGTCGAGGTGGGCGCGCGCGACCGGCTGATCAGCCTGCTCGATCCGCTGCACGAGGCCGACATCGCCGATCTTCTCGAACAGATCGACAATGCGAGCCGCGGCAAGCTGATCCGGCTCTGGGGCGACGACATCTATCCCTTCGTCTTTTCCGAACTGGAGGAGGGGGTCCGGGACCAGATCCTGCCCCTGCTGACGGAATCGCAGCTCGCCCGGGTGGTCAAGGAGCTCGACAC
>JANNOT010000165.1:0-3440 GCA_031399375.1 Paraoceanicella sp. | reverse complement strand
TTCCTCCGCAGCCAGCCTACCCTATCTATTCGGTCTCTGGGACCAAGGAAAGCCATTGCCATGGATGCGCCCGATCTCGTCAGCCTCTATTCCCAGCGCATCCTGGGCCTTGCCGCCGACATCCCCCATCGCACGCCCCTGCCCGAACCCCAGGCGCGGGTGATGAAGCGCTCGCCGCTCTGCGGCTCGACCGTCACCGTTGATCTGATGGTCGAGGACGGGCGGGTTGCGCGCTTCGGCCAGGACGTGAAGGCCTGCGCGCTGGGGCAGGCGGCGGCGGCGGTACTGGGCGCCACGGTGATCGGGCGGACGCTGCCCGATCTGGCGACCGCGCGGGACCAGCTTCGCGCTATGCTGAAATCCGGCGGGCCGGTCCCCGCCGCCCCCTTCGACGGGTTCGAGGTCCTCTTGCCCGCGCGGGATTACAGGAACCGCCACGCGTCTATCCTGCTCGCACTCGACGCGACGGTGGCGGCGTTCGAGGAAATCTCGGCCCGCGCCGCGGCCCAGTAGGGCCCAGACCGCAACGAAAAGGCCGCCGCCCCCAGGAGGGGAGCGGCGGCAGTTCGGGTCCGCACGGGCACCCGCCGCGCCCAGGGACATGGCAGCGGCGGGCGAGGCAACAGGCGGCGGACCGCAGGCAACGGTTCAGGTCATCGTCACGCGAGCGCGGTCAGCGCAAACAGCGCCGCCCCCAGCACGATCAGCGCGGCCAGGCCGAGCGCATCCTCGAGCGCGCCCTGCGGCGCCCGGTCGGCGGTACGGAAGATCTCGATCAGTCTGGTCATGGCAGCCCCCGGGTCATGTGCGCGTGCGATCCGTTAATGTACGCTTAATGTTCCTGATTCACCCCTGTGGAGTCAAGAACAAAAAACGAACCTAACCGATGCCGATCAGCCGGATCGACGCATCATGGCCGAGGAGGTGCAGGAGCGCGCGCACGGCGATCCCGCGCGGGGACGACAGATCGGGGTCGCGGGTCAGGAGCAGTCGCGCATCGGCCTGGGCGGTCGCCATCGCAGCCCCGTCGCGTTCCAGGTCCGCGATGCGAAACCGCGGCAGGCCGGATTGCGCGGCACCGATCAGGTCGCCCGCCCCGCGCAGACGCAGGTCCTCCTCGGCGATGCGAAAGCCGTCCTCGGTATCGCGCAGGATTTCCAGCCGCGCCCGCGCCGTCTCGCCCAGGGGGGGCTGGTAGAGGAGCAGGCACGAGGACGCCCCTGTCCCGCGCCCCACCCGGCCACGCAACTGGTGAAGCTGGGCGAGCCCGAAGCTCTCGGCCTCCTCCACCACCATGATCGTCGCCCCGGGCACGTTCACGCCCACCTCGATCACCGTCGTGGCCACCAGCAGCCGGGTGCGGCCGGTCACGAAATCGGCCATCGCGGCATCCTTGTCCGCCGGGGCCATCCGCCCATGGACGAGTCCGACGCGGGCGGCCCCCAGTGCGGCCCGAAGCGCCGCCGCGCGGCTTTCAGCGGCGGCGAGATCCACGGTCTCGGACTCTTCGACCAGCGGGCACACCCAGTAGGCCTGTCGCCCGGCATCGAGCGCGCGGCCGAGACGCGCCACGACCTCGTCGATCCGCGCGGACGAGACCAGCACGGTCTCCACCGGCTTGCGGCCCGGCGGCTTTTCGTCGAGCACGCTCAGGTCCATGTCCCCGTAGCTTGCGAGCGCGAGGCTGCGCGGGATCGGGGTCGCGGTCATCACAAGGATGTCCGCGCCGATCCCCTTTGCCCCCAGCTCCTGGCGCTGGCGCACGCCGAAGCGGTGCTGCTCGTCGATGACGGCGAGCCGAAGATCGGCGAATTCCACCCCCTTCTGGAAGAGCGCATGGGTGCCGAGCACGATCCCGGCGCTGCCGTCGGCGATCCGCGCGCGCCGGGCGGCCCGTTCGGCCCCCTTGTCGCGCCCGGTCAGGAGGACGATCTCCACCCCTGCCGCGGCTGCGAGCGGGCCGAGGCTGCCCAGGTGCTGGCGTGCGAGGATCTCGGTCGGCGCCATCAGCGCAGCCTGCCCCCCCGCCTCGACCGCCGCGAGCATGGCGAGGAACGCCACGATGGTCTTGCCGCTGCCCACGTCGCCCTGGAGCAGGCGATTCATCCGCGCCTCCGCCGCCATGTCGGCCGCGATCTCGCGCAGCGCGCGCGTCTGCGCGCCGGTCAGCGGAAAGGGCAGCGCGCGGTGCACCAGCTCCACCAGCCGACCGTCCCCCCGCGACATCCGCCCCTTGCCCCGCCGCATCCTGGTGCGGGCAAGCGCCAGCGTGACCTGATGGGCAAAAAGCTCGTCATGGATCAGCCGGTCCCGCGCCCCCGGCGTGCCAACATGGGCCGCGACCAGAGCCGTGCGCCAGGGGGCCCACCCTTCCCGCGCGACCAGCGTCGGATCCGTCCATTCGGCGAGGTTAGGCGCCCGGGCCACCGCCGCCGCCACGGCCTTCTGCATCGACCGCTGGCCGATCCCGGCGCCCAGCGGATAGACGGGCTCGAAGGGCGGCAGCCGGGCGGCCCCCGCCTCGGTCAGCACATGGTCGGGATGAACCATCTGGGCGAGCCCATCGAAAAGTTCCAGCCTGCCCGACACGACCCGCCGCGCGCCGACGGGAAGCTGGCTTTCGAGCCGCCGCGCATCGGTCTGGAAGAAGACGAGCTGGAACTCCTCCTCCGCGTCGCGCACGAACACCCGCGCGGGGCGGCCCGGGGCGCGGGCGGGCTGGTGCATCACCACGTCGACCGCGACCGTCACGATGGCGGGAAGCAGGACCCCGCGCACCGTGGGAACCGGGCGGCGATCCACCATGGCCGTCGGCAGGGTCAGGATCAGGTCGCGGGGCCGGGCGAGGCCCATTTTCTCGAGCGCCTTCGCCGTCTTGGGGCCGACGCCGTCGAGCGTGGTCAGGTCGGCAAAGAGCGGGTAGAGGACGGGCGGCCGCCCCGGGGGCCCATCGGCGCCCGGCACGGCTCAGTCCACCTCGACCCGCGCGATCAGGACGCTGACCAGCGGCTTGCGCCCGATGATGCGGTTGCAGAGCTGCGCGCAGGTCGTGGCCACCAGCGCCTCCACCGCCTCCTCGCTGCGCCGCTGGCGGGCGGGCGCGCGCTCGAACGCGCGGTCAATCGCCCGCTCCAGCACCTTGGTCAGGTCGGGGGTCGCATCGTCGATGTCCTTGGGCACGCCAAGCAGCCGCACGACCGGGTCAGCGGCAAGATCGCCGCGCTGGTCCACCACGACCGAGGCCATGACCTGCCCACGCAGCGCCAGCTTCACCCGATCGCGCACCACGCCGTCGAGCGCGCCGATCAGGATCGAGCCATCGAGGTAGAGCCGCCCCGTCTCGACCTGCTCGACGATCTCGGGCACCCCGCCCCCGATCCGCGCCATGGCGCCATTGGGGACGAGCATGCCCTTGATCCCAAGCTCGGCCGCGAGCGCCA
>JANNOT010000096.1:0-6830 GCA_031399375.1 Paraoceanicella sp. | reverse complement strand
CTCCTTCAGCGACCCGCCGCGCAGCGCCACCCGGGCGACGGCGTCATAGGTGGTCACGACGAAGTCGCGCGTCCCGTCGAGCGCTGCATCGACCCGGGTCCGCCCGACCAGCGCATCGCCGCGTCCCGGGGCGACCGCGTCCAAATTCCAGTTGCGAATGTTCTCCAGCGTCGCAGGCCAGTCGTGGAAATGCGCGTCGCCGCAATAGCAGGCAGAGCGGTATTCGACGAGATCGCCGGTGAACATCACGTTGGAATCGGGCACATAGGCGACGATATCCCCCGCCGTGTGGCCGCGCCCCAGGAACATCAGCTCCACCCGCCGTGCGCCCAGATAGACCGTCATCCGCCCGTTGAACGTGGTGGTGGGCCAGGTCAGTCCGGGGATGTGCTCGTGGCCGAGGAACAGCCGGGGAAAGCGGCCGAACTCGCTTTCCCAGTCCTCCTGCCCGCGCTCCACGACCATGGCGCGGGCGCGTTCGGACATGACGATCTGGCCCGCGCCATAGGCCGACGCGCCAAGCACGCGGACCGCGTGGTAATGGGTGAGCACCACATGGTGGATCGGCTTGTCGGTCACGCCGCGGATCGCCTCGATCACCTGGCCCGCGAGCCGGGGGGTCGCCTGCGCGTCGATCACCATCACGCTGTCATCCCCGATGATGACGCCCGAATTGGGATCGCCCTCGGCGGTATAGGCCCAGAGCCCGGTCCCGATCTCGGTGAAGCTCACCGTCTTTTCCGTCAGGTCGTCCTGGCTCGCAAAGGGTTTGGTCATGGGGTCGGTTCCTCGAAGATCGCGACAGTATCTGGGGTCGGATCGGTGACGGATATGCGGCGCCGCCCGCGGATGGCGGCGTCATGCTAGACCGAAAAATCCGGCGCGGGCAGGATCGTTCCCTCGCATGCGCCGAACCCGATGCGGAACCCGTCGCCCCTTGCCCAGCCGGTCAGGGTGACGGTATCGCCATCCTCGAGAAACGCGCGCGTCTCGCCCGTCTCGAGCGTCAGGGGGTCGCGCCCGCCCCAGGAACGCTCGAGCATCGAGCCGCGTCCGCCCGCCTCCGGTCCCGAGATGGTGCCCGATCCGAGGAGGTCGCCGGTCTGCATCGCACACCCGCCGATGGCGTGGTGGGCGAGCTGCTGGGGCGCGGAGAAGCTCAGCTCGCGCGCATTGGTCCGGGTCACGGTGGTGGCGCGGGCTGCACCCGCGGGGCGCAGCGTCACCTCCAGCACCACGTCGTGGTGCAGGGGTCCAGGCTCCACGAGATAGGGCAGGGGTGCCACCCCGCGCGGCTGGCCCGTGGTGCGGAACGGGGCCAGGGCTGCGGCGGGCACGATCCAGGGGCTGACGGTGGTGGCGAATGCCTTGGCCTGGAACGGACCGAGGGGCTGGTACTCCCAGGCCTGGATGTCGCGGGCCGACCAGTCGTTGAGCAGGACATAGCCGAAGATCATCGCCTCCGCCTCGGCCACCGTGACGGGCGTGCCCATGTCGGACCCCGTGCCGACCACCGCCCCGAGCTCCAGCTCGAAATCGAGCCGCCGCGTGGGGCCAAAGACGGGGGCGATGGCGTCCGGGGGCAGGGTCTGGCCGAGCGGGCGGCGAACCGCGGTGCCAGACACCACAACCGTCGAGGCGCGGCCATTATAGCCGATCGGGAGGTGCAGCCAGTTGGGCGGCAGGTCCGGAGCACCGCGCAGGATTTCGCCCACATTCTGCGCGTGATGACGCCCGGAATAGAAATCCGTGTAGCCCGCGACCACGAAGGGGAGGTGGAGCTGCGCGCGCTCCATCGCCACCACATGCGGCTCGACGCGTCGGCGCTCCTTTGCCCCCTCGGACAGGAGGGCCGTCAGCCGGCTGCGGACCCGCGCCCAGGCGGCGGGGCCGAGCTCCATGAATTCGTTGAGGAAGGGCAGCTCGAACACCGGATCCTCGCCGCCCGCGGCCAGTATCCCCGCCGCCTCGAGCGCCGCAAGGTCGAGCACGCACCCCCCGATCGCGACGCCGCAGCGCGGCTCGTCCCCATCGACCGAAAACACTCCGTAGGGCAGGTTGGGCAGCGGAAAGTCGGTCGCCGGATCATTGGCCCCCGCGACCCAGCTTTTCGGGGCGGTCATCGATCGACGATGACGGAAAATCCGCCCCAGATCATGCGCTTGGTGTCGAAGGGCATGCCTGCGGGGTCGTGGCCGGCCAGCCGCGGGTCGGCCATTACCTTTGCCATAACCTCGTCGCGATGTGCGCGCGAGCGGTAGGTGATGTACGCAAAGATCACCATCTCGTCTTCGCGCACCTGGACGGACCGCGGAAACGACGTCAGGTCCCCATGGGGCGTGTCGTCGCCAAGCGCCTCGATCACCGAAAGCGCGCCATGGTCGCGCCAGATCGTGGCCATGTCGGCGGCGATCCGGGTATAGGCCTCGATCGCGGCCTTTGGCACGGGCACGACAAAGCCGTCCACATATCCCACGTCGCTCACCAAAGCCCTCCTGGCGTCCCGTCGAAGCGTTTGCGCAGGTCTGCCCAGCAATCGACATATCCGGGCTGAAGCGGCGCCTCGGTCCCCGCGAAGCGTGTGGGATGCTGGGCGAGCCGGGTCTCGAACATGAAGGCCATCGTCTCGGTCAGCTTGTGGGGCACCTGCGGCCCGGTCGAGGCGCGCTCGAAGGCGGGCCCATCGGGGCCGTGGGGCAGCATCTGGTTGTGCAGGCTCATGCCGCCGGGCACGAACCCCTCGGGCTTTGCGTCGTACTGGCCGCGGATGTTGCCCATGAATTCGGACATGACGTTCTTGTGGTACCAGGGCGGGCGGAACGTGTCCTCGCCCACCAGCCAGCGTTCGGGAAAGATGACGAAATCTATGTTGGCCGTCCCCGGCGTCTCGGACGGGGCGGTCAGGACGGTGAAGATCGACGGGTCGGGATGGTCGAAGAGGATCGCCCCCACGGGCGAAAAGGTGGTCAGGTCATAAAGACAGGGTGCGTAATTCCCGTGCCACGCCACGACGTCGAGCGGGGATTGCCCGATCTGGGTCACATGGAACGCGCCGCCCCATTTGACCGTCACGGTCGAGGGACCCTCGCGGTCCTCGAACGCTGCCACCGGCGTCTTGAAATCCCGCGGGTTGGCGAGGCAGTTGGCACCGATCGGCCCGCGGTCGGGCAGGGTGAACTTCGCCCCGTAATTCTCGCACACCCAGCCGCGCGCGGGGCCGTCCACCAGGGCCACCCGAAACACCATGCCGCGCGGAATGATGGCGATCTGGAGCGGGTGGACCACCATGTGCCCGAGCTCGGTGCGGATGTCGAGCCCGCCCTGCTGGGGGACGATCAAGAGCTCGCTATCGGCCGAGTAGAAATATTCGTCCTCCATCGACCGGGTGACAAGGTAGACGTGCGCGGCCATCCCGGACTGGCCATGGACGTCCCCCGCCGTCGTCATGGTCCGCATGCCGGTGACGAAGGTCAGGGGGGCGTCGGGGATCGGCACCGGGTCCCAGCGATACTGCCCCAGCGGAAGGTCGCTGTCGAAGGGCCGGGGGGCGGAGGTCCAGCAGGGCATCTCCACCCGACGGAACCGCCCGGCATGCCGGACCGACGGGCGGATGCGGTAGCACCAGGTCCGCTCGTTCTGGCCCCGGGGGGCGGTGAACGGCGTGCCGGACAACTGTTCGGCATAGAGCCCGTAGGGCGCCCGCTGGGGCGAATTGCGGCCCCGGGGCAGGGCACCCGGCAGGGCCTCGGTCTCGAAATCATTGCCGAAACCCGGCATGTACCCGGCGGCCGATCCCGCTGGCGTGGCGGCGTCGGCGAGGTGCTGGGGATCGCTCTGCCGGTTCAACGTCACCCTCCCCTGTCCGCGCCGCTTGCGCCGCGATGCGCCCTGTGCTGTGTTTAGACCCGATCATATCGTTTGAAATGAAATGGCGTCAAGCTTCCGGCTCGCAGGCTTCCTGCCCTATCAGCTCGCCGTCCTCTCGGGCCGGATCAGCCGGGATTTCGGCCGTATCTATTGCGACCGGTTCGGGATCACGATCCCCGAATGGCGGGTGATCGCGAACCTGTCGGCGGGCGAGGCGCTGAGCGTGCGGGAAATCCATGCCCGCGCCGAGATGGACAAGGCCAAGGTCAGTCGCGCCGTCGCGCGGCTGGAGGGTGCGGGGCTGGTGGCGAAGTCTGCGGATCCGCGGGACCGCCGTCTCGTCGCGCTGACCCTGACCGAGGCGGGACATGCGCTGATGGCGCGCATCGAGCCGCTCGCCCGCGCCTACGAGGCGCGCGTGCTGGACGGGCTCGACCCCGCGGATGCCACGGCGCTCCGCGCGGGCGTGGAGCGGCTGCTGGCCCAGATGCAGGAGCCGCCCGGCTGATTACCGCCGCCCCGGGACCGGCCCCGCCCTATGTCGCAAACAGACATGCAGCGACCCCCGTCCCGCGCAACGCAGGCGCATGAGCACCCTGACCCTGCACCTGCGCGACACCACCGTCCTAGGCATTGCGCTGATGGTGGGGTTCGCTGTGACCGGGCCGATGATCGACGGGTTCGCGAAGCTCGCCGCGACCGAGATCCCCGCAGGCGAGACGGCATTCTTTCGCTTTGCCGTCCAGGTCGCGATCCTGATCCCCGTCGCGCTCGCGCTCGGAAAGCTTGCACGGCCGAGTTGGGGCGAGGCGGGGCTGCACATGCTTCGCGGGGCGCTGATCGTCGTCTCGACCATCCTTTTCTTCGCGGCACTGAAATGGATGCCGGTGGCCGATGCCATCGCGGTCTTTTTCGTCGAGCCGCTGATCCTGACGATCCTGTCCGGCCTGCTCCTGGGCGAGCGGGTGGGCTGGCGGCGCTATGCGGCCTGCGGGGTGGGGTTCTTCGGCGCGATGCTCGTCATCCAGCCGAGCTTCGCCGAAGTGGGCTGGGTCGCGGCCCTGCCGGTGGGCACCGCGGCGTGCTTTGCGGTCTATCTCGTGCTGACCCGGGTCGCGGCACAGCGCCATGACCCGCTCGACCTCCAAACCTGGGCCGCGGCGGCGGGAACGGTGCAGCTCGGTGCTATCCTTCTGGCGTTCGAGGGCTCGGGCAGTGCCACGCTCGACCCGGTGATGCCACCGGTGGGCACGTGGTGGATGCTCGCGGGCGTGGGGGTGGCCGCCACCATATCGCACCTCTTCATCACCTATGCGTTCCGCTATGCGGAGGCCGCGGTCCTTGCCCCGCTCCAGTACCTGGAGATTGTGACGGCGACGCTGATCGGGCTCGCGGTCTTCGGGGATTTTCCCGATCCGCTGACATGGGCGGGGGTTGCGATCGTCATCGCCTCGGGGCTCTTCGTGGCCTGGCGCGAACGACGCGCGGTCAGGCGAGGAATGCCGACACCGCCGCGGTGAATGGTCCCGGCGCCTCGGCATGCAGCCAGTGGCCCGCGCCGGGCAGGGCCTGGAACACCGCGGCCGGAAAGAGCGCGCGGATGCCCGCATGGTGATCGGGCAGGACGTAATCCGACCCGGCCCCCGTCAGGACCAGCGTGGGTCCGTCGAACCGCCCCACGGTCCCCGGCCAGCCCACCAGCCCGTCCATCGCGGCCCCGAGCGCGTCGAGGTTGAGCGTCCAGCGTCCGCCCCCCGCTCCGGGCACGAGGCTCTGGAGGAAGAACGCCCGCAGGGCGGGGTCCGGGACGTCGGTCGCCAGGGCCGCATCGGCCGCCGACCGGCTGGTCGCCCGTGACAGGTCGAGCGCCTGCATGGCCCGCACATGGCCGATCTGGCTGTGCCCGTAGGCCACCGGCGCGATGTCGGCAACCACGAGACGGCGCACGAGCTCAGGACGGGTCAGGGCGAGCACCATCGCAGCCTTTCCCCCCATGGAATGGCCGAGCACGTCCATCGGCGCACCCTCGGAAGCGATGACGGCCGCGAGATCGGCGGCAAGGGCGGGATAGCCATGGTCGGGGTCGCGCGGACTGTTGCCATGGTTGCGCATGTCTACGCTGACCACCCGCCGGTCGCGCGACAGCCCCCGGGCAATGGCGCGCCAGTTGCGCGCCGAGCCAAACAGGCCGTGGGCAATCAGCAGCCCGGTACCCCCCTGCGCCCCCGTCACCTCGCGCGCCAGCACAACCATCCCGACCCCCTGCTATCGCCCGCTCGCCATCCGTGTTAACCTATGTTGATAGTCAAGCACCGTTTTCGATCGGGGAATTTCGTCATGCCCGTTCTGGCCGCCGTCTTCAGCGTGGGCATGTTCGTGCTCGGTCTGCTGACCCAGGCATGGGGAATGCTGAGCCTCGTCTGGATCGTGGTGATCGCGGTCTGGGGGTATCGCTACCGCGTGCCGCTCGGCACCCTGTGGCTCCTGCGGATTTCGCGCGCGGAGTTTGGCCAATCGGACGTTCAGGCGAACTACACCCGCACCTATGCCTGGATGGCCAACCAGCTTGGCCACATGACCCTCGGCCTTGGCACTGCGCTTGCCTATATCTGGCTGGTCGAGGGACTGGGGGCCATGGCCGCGGACCTTACGGGCGAGGAAAGTGCGCGCACGACAGCGCTCGTGGCCATCGCGCTCATGATCGGGACGATCCTGATCATCTGGAAGATGCTTGCGGGCCTCGCCAATTCGCCGATGGACGTGGCCGAGGGTGCGCCGGCGCGATTTGCCGAAATGGCGACACCGGTGCGGATCTTCACCGGGCTTCTGATGCTGGGGAGCCTCATGGTCGTCTGGCCCAATGTCTTCGGGCTGGGCGAGATTGCGGGGCCGGGGGCGCGGGTCTACACGCCCCAGCGGATCGAGGACATCCTGACCGGGTTCGGCGCGGCCTTCGTCTCGCT
>JANNOT010000063.1:0-12525 GCA_031399375.1 Paraoceanicella sp. | reverse complement strand
TGGTGCCCCGGATGCCGCACGGGACAGCGCGTTGACCGGTGCCCCGCGCCGGGGTACATGTCCGACCGGCGGCCCCGTAGCTCAGAGGATAGAGCAATCGCCTCCTAAGCGGTAGGTCATGCGTTCGAGTCGCATCGGGGTCACCATGGCAGGCTTTCGCAGCGGCTCGAACTTTCGTTGCCACGGGTGGTGGTCCGGGGCGGGGCTGATCCTGATGCTTTTCGCGCTCTGGACCGCGGGTCCCGCGGCCGCTTCGCCCGAATGGCGGGTGGTGGGGTGCCCGACCGGATCGGATACGAGCCGGCTCACCTGCGGGGTGCTCGCCGTGCCCGAACGCCGGGACCGCCCGGATAGCCGCACCATCGACGTCCATGCCGTGATCGTCCGCAGCCTGCGCCCCACCGGGGCGGCCCCCGTGCTCTTTCTGACGGGCGGGCCGGGGCAGGACCACATGGTCTCGACCGCCGATGGCCTGAACGGCTGGCGCGATTACGTCGATGGCGCGATGACCTGGGCCGATGGGCGCGACGTCATCGTACTGGCGCAGCGGGGCACGATGGTCCGGGGCGGCGGCCTTGCCTGCCGGTCGGTCGGCGATCCCGCGCTCTACCTCGGCGCGGGGCCAAGCCCGCGCGATCTGACCGACTGGCGTGCGAACATGAACGCGGCCAATGCCGACTGCCGGGCGGAGATTGCGGCGCAGGGGGCCGATCCGGCCGGATATTCGACCCCCGCGATCGCCGCGGACGCGGCGGCCCTGCGCGCGGCCCTCGGCATCCCGGCCTGGGTGGTCTACGGCATCTCCTATGGCACGCGGGTGGCGCTCGAGCTTCTGCGGCAGGATGCGGGGGGCGTCTCTGCCGCGATCCTCGATTCGGTGTTTCCGCCCGAGGTGACGGACCACTGGACCGACGGGCGCCCGTTCGAGACGGCGCTCGACGGGCTTTATGCCGCCTGTGCCGCGGACGCAGGCTGCGCCGCGGCGTTCCCCGATCTGGGTCCGCGGACCGATGCGCTTCTTGCCCGTCTGGCGGCCGCACCCGTGATCTTGGCAATGCAGATCGGGGGCCGCGGGTCCTTCATCGCGCTCGACGACGTGGCGCTGATCGACATGATCTATTTCAACCTCTACTGGCACGAGGGGATTGCCGTCCTGCCGCGCGCGCTCGATGCGCTTGCGCGTGGCAACATTCCGCGCTTCGTCGCCGATGTGGCGCAGCCCTTCGTCCAGGACGCGCTCTTCGAGAATTGGGCATACGGGATGCAGATTGCGGTCTCCTGCAACGATGACGGTGCGTGGCTGGAGCCGCAGGCGATCGCCGCGGCCGAAAGGCGGCACCCCCGCCTCGCGCGCTGGTTCGCCACGCTGCGCGACGTCCCCCCCTGCGCCGGCTGGCCGATGCGCGGGCGTGCGGCGGGGGGCTCGGCCCCCGTGGCGTCCGACGTGCCTGTGCTCCTGCTCGCGGGGGCGATCGATCCCGTGACCCCGCCGGCCTATGCCATGGCGGCGCGCGCGCATCTGTCGCGCGGGCGGCTGGTGGTCATCGGGGGCGCCGCCCATGCGGTGCTGGATTCCGTCCCCTGCGCGGCCCCGATCGTGGCCGCGTTTCTGGCGGATCCCGCGGGGTCGCTGGGTCCGGCCTGCGTGGCACCGGCCATTGACTGGGCCCTGCCCTGAGGCAGGCGCCCGGAGAGGCAGGCGGTCAAAGAGGCAGGGGCTCAGAAATCGCTGACGATACCCTTCAGCTCCCAGTCGCCGTAGCGCGTCGGCTCCGGCCCGTCACGCCCGCCCAGTTCGCGGGGCAGGATGCGCTGGGGCAGCCCGGCGCGGCGTGCTGCCGCCTCGATCAGGGCGCGGGCGGCCGCCTCGGCGAGACGCGCCTCTTTTTCGGTGTCGGGCTCTTGCATATATCCCCCGTGACGGCAGGTTTCTGCAGCAGCTAGGACGGGGCGGAGCGCTTGCCAAGGGGAAGGGAGGTCGGGGATGAACTACGCCAAGACCGCGGTTCTGCTTGCGGCGATGACGGCATTGTTCCTGGGCGTGGGATACATGATCGGGGGGGCGGGTGGCGCGCTGATCGCGCTCGTCGTCGCCGTCGGCACGAATGCATTTGCCTGGTGGAACTCCGACAGGCTCGCGCTGCGGATGCACCAGGCGGAGCCGGTGACCCGGGCGTCCGCGCCCGAGCTTCACGCCCTGGTGGCAGAGCTGTCCACCCGGGCGGGCTTGCCTACCCCTGCGGTCTACGTGATCCGGCAGGACCAGCCCAACGCCTTCGCCACCGGTCGCGATCCGTCGAACGCGGCGGTCGCCGTGACCACCGGTCTGATGCAGATGCTGGACCGCGACGAGCTTGCCGGTGTCATCGCCCATGAGCTCGCCCATATCCGCAATCGCGACACGCTGATCATGACGATAGCCGCCACGGTCGCGGGGGCGATCTCGATGCTCGCGCAGTTCGGGTTCCTGTTCGGGGGCGGGGGCAGCGACCGCAACCGCGGGCCGTTCGGCGCGGTGGGGGTGATCCTGGCGGTCATCCTCGCACCCTTCGCGGCCATGATGATCCAGATGCTGATCAGTCGGACGCGCGAATACGCGGCCGACCGGGCGGGGGCGGAGATCTCGGGTGCGCCGCTCAGCCTCGCCTCGGCGCTGCAGAAGATCGCGGGCACCTCGCGGCGGCTGGTAATGGAGACGGCCGAGCAGAACCCGGCCTCGGCCCATCTCTTCATCGTGAACCCCCTGGCCGGGCGGCGGATGGACGGGCTTTTCTCCACCCATCCCGACCCGGCAAACCGGATCGCCGCGCTGCACGCGATTGCCGCGCAGATGGGGCCCGCCACGGGTCAGCGGCCTGGACGCTCCCCTCCACCCACCGGACTGCCCCCGACCGGTCGGGCCGCGCGCCGCGGTCCCTGGGCGTGACGGGGGGGCTCGCCCCGCGCGGGGCGGCCCTCCGGCTGCTCCATGACGTGCTGCACGACGGACGCATGCTGACGGACGCGGGCCTGGGCAGCCTCCCCGCCCCGGAACGGGCCCGCGCGCTCGCCCTCGCGGGAAGCGTGCTGCGGCATATGGGGCGCATCGACGCGGTGCTGGCGGGGTTCCTGGCCAAGGTTCCGCCGCTGCGGGTACAGAACGCCCTGCGCCTGGCCGCGGCAGAGATGCTGGTGGAGGCGACGCCCCCCCACGCCGCGGTCGATGCGGCCGTGCGGCTGGTCGAGGACAATCCCAGGACCCGGCATCTCAAGGGCCTCGCCAATGCCGTCGCCCGGCGGGTCGCGGCCGAGGGGGCGGGGGTGTGGGCGGCGCAGGATGCCCCTGCGCTCAGCCTGACCGGAACCCTGCGCCTGCGGCTGACCGATGCCTATGGCGCCGAGGCGGTCGCGGCGATCGCGACCGCGCATCTGGCCGGGGCGCCGCTCGACCTGTCGCTGCGCGACCCCGCGACCGCGGCGGCCTGGGCCGCGGCGCTGGGGGCCGAGGTTCTGCCGACCGGCGGCCTGCGCCTGCCGCGGGGCGGGCAGGTATCGGCGCTCGCGGGCTTTGCCGAGGGCGCATGGTGGGTGCAGGACGTGGCGGCGTCCATCCCCGTGGCGCTGCTCGGCGCGGTCCCGGGCGGGCTCGCTGGGCGCCGGGTGATCGACCTCTGCGCGGCGCCGGGCGGCAAGACGCTTCAGCTTGCAGCCGCAGGTGCGACGGTCACGGCGGTCGATGCGGACGCGGGCAGGCTCGCCCGGCTCCACGCGAACCTCGCCCGGACCGGGCTCGACGCCGCGGTGGTCGAGGCCGACCTCTTCGCGTGGGACCCGGACGGTCCGGCGGATGCGGTCCTGCTCGACGCGCCCTGTTCGGCGACGGGCACGATCCGGCGGCACCCCGAGCTTCCCTTCGTGCGCGACCTCACCGATCTTGTGCCGTTGACGCGTCAGCAGGACCGGATGCTGGCGCGCGCCTTCGGCTGGGTCCGCCCGGGGGGGATCCTTGTGTTTTGCACCTGCTCGCTTCTGCCCGAGGAGGGCGAGGCGCGCATCGCCCGCTTCCTCGCCCGGCACCCCGATGCATCCCTGATCCCGCCGCCGTGCCTGCCGGGGCTCGATCCCGGCTGGTCCGCGGGGGGGATGCTGCGCCTTCGCCCCGACTACTGGGCAGCACGGGGGGGGATGGACGGGTTTTTCGTGGCACTGATTCGCCGCGAGGCGTGACACTTCCCGACCGCGCGTCTATGACTGGTGTCAACGGCATGCGGGAAATTTTCACGGACAGGCGCGGAAGATGGCGGGAGCCGGGCTGATCCTGCGGGCGGCGCTTGCCCGCCTGGGGGCCGTCGGCGCGGCGGCGGCCAACCGGCTCTCGGCCCGGCGGGCGGCCCTGCTGGCGCGGCCCGCCGAGCTCGCCGCCCCGATCGCGTCCCGCGCCGTGGGCGGCTCTGCGCGGGCGGGCGACCTGGCCGCGGGGCGTTTTGCCTTCGCGGGCGTCACGGCGGTCGAGCCGCCGGGGACCGCGCCCTGGTCGATCGCGCCCCCAACGCCGGATTTCGCCGATGCGCTGCACGGATTTGCGTGGACCGATGACCTTGCGATGGCGGGGGATGCCACCTCGCGCCGCCTGCTGCGGGCCTGGGTCTTTGACTGGGTGCGTCGCCATGGCGGGGGCGGTGGGCCGGGCTGGCAACCGGGCACCACCGGGCGACGGCTGATGCGCTGGACCCTGCACGCACCCTTGATCCTGCGGGGGGCGGATCCCGCCGACGCGGCCGCGTTCCTTACCGCGCTGGACGCGCAGGCGCGCCATCTCGCCGGCCGCTGGCGCCGGGCGCCCGCGGGGCTGGCGCGGATCGAGGCGGTGACGGGCCTGCTCTATGCCGCGCTGGGGCTTTCGGGCTGGCGGGACCGGCTCGCCCCCGTCGTCCACGGGCTGGGCGAGGCGGTGGCGGCCACGATCCGCCCGGATGGCGGGATCGAAAGCCGCAATCCCGAGGCGCTGACCGAGATCCTCACCCTGCTCGTCTGGGCGGCCCGCACGCTTGAGGACGCGGGAAAGCTTCCCGATCCCCGCCACCTCGCGGGGATCCAGCGCGCCGCACCCGCCCTGCGCACCCTGCGCCACGGCGACGGGACGCTCGCGCGATTTCACGGCGGCGGCGCGGGCGAAGGGGGCGCACTCGACCGCGTGCTCGCCGAGGCGAAGGCGCGCGGGCCGGTGCGCAGTGCGCCCACCATGGGGTTCCTGCGCCTCCATGCCGGACGGACGCTCTGCCTGCTCGATGCCGCGGCCCCGCCCCGCGGGCCTGCCTCGGTCGAGGGGCACGCGAGCACGCTGGGGATCGAGGTCTCGGCCGCCGGTCGCCCGCTGATCGTCAGCGTCGGGCCGGGCCGGACCTTCGGGCTCGACTGGCAGCGCGCCGCCCGTGCCACGGCGGCGCACAGCACCGTGGTGGTCGAGCGGCTCTCGTCCTCGCGCGTGCTGCCCGAGGGGATGGCGGCGCGCGCGCTCGGTCCCCAGCTCTACCGCACGCCGCGCAACGTGGGCGCGCAGCGGACCGACGACCTGAACGGCGCCTGGGTTCTGGCGAGCCATGACGGCTATGTGCCGACCTACGGGCTTGTGCATACCCGCCGCCTGTTCCTTGCCCCCGACGGCCGTGATCTGCGGGGCGAGGACACGCTCGCGGCATCGAGCCGGGCGCAAAAGCGCCGGTTTGCCCGCGCTGCGGCCGCGACCGGCGGGGGGGTGGAGGCGACGGCGGTGTTTCACCTGCACCCCGACGTCGATCCCTCGCGCGCGCTGGGGGGTGCCGCCGTCGCCCTGCGCCTGCCGGGGGGAGAGACCTGGGTGTTCCGCCAGTCGGGGGGCACGATGGAGCTGGCCGAGTCGGTCTATCTCGACCCCGCATTCCCCCAGCCCCGCCCGACCCGGCAGATCGTCGTCACTGCGCGGATCACGGGCGGGATGGGCCAGATCACGTGGGCGCTGCGCCGGGCCGAGGATGGCGCGCGGCTTGCCCCCGCCGCCGCATCCCCCGATAAGGTGCCCGACCCCCCGCCGCCGTCCGCGCCGGGGGACCCCGACCCGCCGCAGGAGACGCCCCGCGATGATGCCTGACCTGGTCCCGATCCGCCGCGCGCTGATCTCGGTCTCCGACAAGACCGGGCTCGTGGCGCTCGGCGGCGCGCTGCGCGATGCCGGGGTCGACCTGGTCTCGACCGGCGGCACGGCACAGGCGCTGCGCGACGCCGGGCTCGCGGTGCGCGAGGTGGCCGACCTGACCGGCCTGCCGGAAATGCTCGACGGGCGGGTCAAGACGCTGCATCCCGCGGTCCATGGCGGACTTCTGGCGCGGCAGGACCTGCCCGCGCACATGGCCGCGCTGGAGCGCCAGGGGATCGGGACCATCGACCTCCTGGTGGCGAACCTCTACCCGTTCGAGGCGACGCTGGCTGCGGGCGCGGACAGGCAGAGTGCGATCGAGATGATCGACATCGGCGGGCCCGCGATGATCCGTGCGGGGGCCAAGAACCATGCCTACGTCGCCGTGGTGGTGGACCCCGAGGATTATGCACCCGTCCTCGCCGCCCTGGCCGCCGAGGGGGGGACGCGGGCCGACCTGCGCCTGGCGCTGGCGCGGACAGCGTTCGCGCGGACGGCGGCCTATGACGCGGCGATCGCGGGCTATCTCTGCGCCGACGATCCCGCGCCGCGGCGCCGTGCGTTTGCCGGCACGCTCGCCCAGGCGCTGCGCTACGGGGAAAATCCGCACCAGACGGCCGCGTTCTACCGCGACGGCAGTGCCCGGCCGGGGGTCGCGACGGCGCACCAGGTCCAGGGGAAGGCGCTTTCCTACAACAACATCAACGACACCGATGCGGCGTTCGAACTGGTGGCCGAGTTTCCGCCCGGGGACGGCCCCGCCTGCGCAATCATCAAGCACGCCAATCCCTGCGGGGTGGCGCGCGGACCGACGGCCGAGGCGGCGTATCGCGCGGCCCAGGCCTGCGACCCCGTGTCGGCCTTTGGCGGGATCGTGGCGCTGAACCGGCCCCTGGACGGCCCGACCGCTGCGGCCATTGCCGAGATCTTCACCGAGGTGGTGATCGCCCCAGGCGCCGACCAGGCCGCCCGGGCGGTCTTTGCAGGCAAGCCCGCGCTCCGGCTGCTGGTGACCGACGCGCTGCCTGATCCTGCGGCCCCGGGGCTCGCCTGGCGACAGGTCGCGGGCGGGTTCCTGGTGCAGGACCGCGACGCGGCACGGCTCGATGCCGCCGACCTGCGCGTCGTCACCGCCCGGGCGCCCACGGCGGGCGAGCAGGCGGACCTGCTTTTCGCCTGGACCGTCGCAAAGCATGTCAAGTCGAACGCCATCGTCTTTGCCCGAGGGGGCGCCACGGTCGGCATCGGTGCGGGGCAGATGAGCCGGGTCGACAGCACGCGCATCGCCGCGCGCAAGGGGGCGGACATGGCCGCGTCCCAGGGCCTTGCGGCGCCCGCGACGCGGGGTGCCGCGGTCGCCTCGGACGCGTTCTTCCCCTTCGCCGACGGGATCGAGGCCCTGGCGGAGGCCGGGGCGACCGCCGTGATCCAGCCCGGGGGGTCGGTCCGCGACGCGGAGGTGATCGCGGCGGCCGACCGGCTCGGCCTCGCCATGGTCCTGACCGGCCAGCGGCATTTCCGGCATTGATGGCGCCCATGGCCGGACCCCGCACCCAGACCCGCACCCAGACCCGCACCCAGGCCCGCACCCACACCCGCGCCATGGCCCGGACCCTTTCGGTCGCGCTCGCGATCTTCGCGCTCGACCAGGCGACCAAGGTCTGGGTCATCTACGTGCTGGACCTGCCGCAGCGCCTGAGCATCCCGGTCGTCCCGCCCTATCTCACCTTCCAGATGGCCTGGAACCGGGGGGTCAATTTCGGCCTTTTCGCCGGGGGCGGGGATGCGGGGCGGTGGATCCTCGTGGCCCTCGCGGTCGGCATCAGTGTCGCGCTCCTGATCTGGGTGCGGCGGGCACGGGGCTGGCTCGTCCCGGTCGCCACGGGGGCCATCGTGGGCGGGGCGATCGGCAACGCGCTCGACCGGGTCACCTGGGGCGCGGTGGCGGATTTCCTCAACATGAGCTGCTGCGGCATCGTCAACCCGTTCTCGTTCAACGTGGCCGACATCGCGATCTTCGCCGGGGCGGCGGGGCTGATCCTGTTCACCGGCGGTGGCCCGGACGCGGCAGGCCCGCAGAAGGCCACGTGACGCGGGCCACCGCTTGGGGTAAACCAAAGCCACCACGCCCCCTGCATCCGGAGGACATGATGCCGCGCCTTGGTCCCCGCGCCGCCCTCGGCGCCGCAGCGCTTGCCCTGCTCGCCGCCTGTGGTGGGTCCGAGGAGGGCGAGCGCCAGAGCGTCCTGCGCACCATCGGCCTGCGCCAGCCCGCGCCGGACGAGTTCCTGGTGGTGGAGCGGCGCCCGCTGGTTCTGCCCGGCAGCTACACCGAGCTTCCCCCGCCCCAGCCGGAGGGGACGAACCGCGTCGATCCCCAGCCGCGCGACGAGGTCGTGGCGCTGCTGGGCGGCGCCCCGGCCGCGGCCCGTGCCACCAGCGGCACCAGTGCGGGGACCCAGGCGCTGCTGTCGAGCACGGGTGCCGGCGCCACCGATCCCGCGATCCGCCGGACCGTGGATGCCGAGGATGCGGTGACTGCGACCGAGGGCAGCGGGCAATACGGGCTGAACTCGATCTTTGGGCGGCGGCTCAACGACCCCTACCAGGACGACGTGCTCGACGCGAATGCCGAGCTGGAGCGTCTGCGCGCCGAGGGTGTCGCCGCCCCGGCCGCCCCGCCCCCGCCCCCGCCGCGCAGCACGAATTCGATCCGGCTTTTTTGATTTCCGCGTCCGCCGCCCCTATGTGAGGGTGGTGCCGGGCCGACCCGCGCCCATCCTGACCGGAGGTCCGCCCGATGCGCAGGTTCCTGCCAGCCCTGGCTACCCTTGCCGCTCTTTCCGCAGCCGGGGGTCACGCCGCGGCCCAGGTGACCACCTTCACCCTGTCCAACGGCATGGAGGCGGTGGTGATCGAGGATCACCGCGCCCCCGTGGTCACCCATATGGTCTGGTACCGCGTGGGCTCGGCCGACGAACCCAGGGGCAAATCGGGCATCGCCCACTTCCTGGAACACCTGATGTTCAAGGGCACCGACGAAATCCCCGAGGGTGCGTTCTCGAAGATCGTCGCCGAGAACGGCGGGCAGGACAACGCGTTCACGTCCTACGACTACACCGGCTACTTCCAGCGCATCGCGGCGGACCGGCTCGCGCTCGTGATGAAGATGGAGGCGGACCGGATGCGCGATCTCGTGCTGAGCGAGGCGGTGGTGAACCCCGAACGCGACGTGATCCTCGAGGAACGCAACAGCCGGGTCGAGAACGACCCCGGCGCGCTTTTCGGCGAGCAGCGCCAGGCGGCGCAGTTCCTCAACCACCCCTACGGCATCCCCATCATCGGCTGGCGCCACGAGATGACGGGGCTGACGCGCCAGGATGCGCTCGACTTCTACGCCCGCTACTATGCCCCCAACAATGCCGTCCTCGTCGTCTCGGGCGATGTGGAGCCCGAGGCGGTGCGCGCGCTGGCCGAGGCCGAGTACGGACAGGTCGCGGCCAACCCCGCCCTGCCGCCGCGTATGCGCCCCCAGGAGCCGCCCCAGCTGTCCCCCCGCCGGGTTGCCTATGCCGATCCCCGGGTCAGCGAGCCCTATGTGCTGCGCACCTACCTCGCGCCCGAGCGCAACCCGGGCGACCAGGGCCGCGCCGCGGCGCTGACGATCCTGGCCGAGCTGCTCGGCGGCTCGGGGCTGACATCGGTCCTGGGCCGGGCGCTCCAGCTCGACGAGCGCGTGGCGCTATCCACCGGGGCCTTCTATGACGGCATGGCGCTCGACCCATCCACCTTCGGGCTTTACGTCGTGCCCGTGCCGGGGGTGTCGATGGAGGCGGCGGAGGCAGCGATGGACCGGGTCGTGACCAGCTTTCTCGACACGGGACCCGACGCCGCGCATCTCGCGCGGATCAAGACGCAGATCAGCGCGGCCGAGATCTATGCGCTCGACAGCCAGGGCGGGCTTGCGCGGCGCTATGGCGCAGCGCTGACGTCCGGTCTGACCGTGGCCGATGTGCAAGCCTGGCCCGACGCGCTTGCCGCGGTGACGGCCGAGGACGTGATGGCGGCGGCGCGCGAGGTCTTTGACCTGCGGCGGTCCGTCACCGGCTGGCTGACCGCCGCCACCGAGGAGGCCACCCAATGATCCGCTACGCCCTCATCGCCGTCGCCGCCATCGCGCTTGCTGCGCCCAGCCGGGCTGCGACCGACATCGTCGAGGTCACGTCGCCCGGCGGGATCACCGCCTGGCTGGTCGAGGAACCCTCGATCCCGATCATCGCCATCGAGGTCGGGTTTTCGGGGGGAAGCACGCTCGACCCCGTGGGCAAGGAAGGTGTGGGCGCGTTCGCCGTTGGCCTGCTGGAGGAAGGGGCGGGGGATCTCGACGCCGCCGCATTCGCGCGCCGCGGCGAGGAACTCGCCGCCCGGTTCGGCTTCAGCAGCGGGCGCGACGGCGCGAGCCTGTCGGCCCAGATGCTGGTCGAGACGCGCGATGCGACCGTCGATCTCCTGCGCCTCGCCCTGACCCAGCCGCGTTTCGATGCGGACGCGGTGGAGCGGGTGCGGGCGCAGATGCTGTCGGGCGTGCGGTCGAACGCGACCGATCCCAATGCCATCGCGGGCGAGACCTTCGCCCGGCTGGCGTTTCCCGACGATCCCTATGGCCGTCCCGACGGGGGGACGGAGGCGAGCCTGACCGCAATGACGGTCGAGGACCTGCGCGCCCAGCACCGCGCGCTCTTTGTCCGGGGCCGGGCGAAGATCGGCGTGGTCGGCGCGATCACCCCGGCCGAGCTGGGGCCGCTGCTCGACCGGCTGCTGGGCGATCTGCCCGCCGACGGCCCTGCTGTGCCCCCGGTGGCGACGCCCGCGCTGACCGGCGGTGTCACGGTGGTGGATTTCGACACCCCGCAATCGGTCGTCGCGTTCGGGCAGCGCGGCATCGACCGGCACGACCCCGATTTCTTTCCCGCCTACGTGCTCAACCACATCCTGGGCGGCGGCGGGTTCTCGTCGCGCCTGACGACCGAGGTGCGCGAGAAGCGCGGCCTGACGTACGGCGTCTACGCCTATCTGGCGGACTACCAGCGCGCCGATCTCTGGATGGGGGGCGTGGCGAGCGCCAATGACCGGGTAGGCGAGGCGATCGCCGTGATCCAGGCCGAATGGCGCCGCATGGCCGAGGCTGGCGCGACCGACGCGGAGCTCGACGCCGCCAAGCGGTTCCTGACCGGGGCCTATCCGCTTCGCTTCGACAGCAACCGCGCCATCGCGGGGATTCTGGTCGGGGTGCAGGAGGACGGGCTCGGCATCGACTACATCGCCCGGCGCAACGATCTGGTGAACGCGGTCACCGCGGCCGATGTCGGGCGGGTGGCGCGGACGCTGATGGACCCGGACGGGCTGCGCTTCGTGGTCGTGGGCAGGCCCGCGGGGGTCGAGCCGACCAATTGAGCCCCCTTGCGCCGGACCGGGCCAGCCCGTACGTCAGCCGCCCGACCAGAGGAGAGCGTGCATGGCCCGGCGTCCCGCATCCGACCTGACCGGCCCGTCGCAGCGCATGCTGCGGGTGGGCGAGGTGCTGCGCCGCGCCCTGGCCGATGTCCTGACGCGCGGCGATCTTTACGATGCCGATATCGGCACGGTGCCGATCACGGTCAGCGAGGTGCGTCTGACCCCTGACCTTCGCCACGCGACCGCCTTCGTCCTGCCGCTGGGCGGCGCGAACACCGACCGGGTGCTTGCGGCGCTGGAGCGGCACAAGGGCGAGCTTCGCCGCGCGGTCACCCGCGGGATCGCGCTGAAATATGCGCCCGAGCTGCATTTTCTGGCCGATACCAGCTTCGACCGGATGGACGAGACCCGGCGCCTGCTCGCCGATCCTGCGGTCCGTCGCGACGTGGCCGAGACGGGCGAACCCGAAGTCGAGCCGGAAGTCGAGCCCGACGGCAAGCCCGACGGCAAGCTCGACGGCGGGGCTGGCGCGTGAGCCGCCGCGGCACGCCGGTCCATGGCTGGCTGGTGGTGGACAAGCCCGCGGGGCCGACCTCGGCGGCCGTGGTGAACAAGGCGCGCTGGGCGCTTGACGCCCAGAAGGCGGGCCATGCCGGAACGCTCGATCCGGCCGCCACCGGCGTGCTCGCCATCGCCTTCGGCGAGGCTACCAAGACCGTTCCCTTCGTCACCGACGCGGTAAAGGGCTACCGGTTCACGGTCCGCTGGGGAACCGCGACCACGACCGACGATGCCGAGGGCGAGGTCGTGGCGGAAAGCCCGCGGCGCCCCGATCCCGCCGCCATCGCCGCGGCCCTGACCGGGTTCCGCGGCGACATCACGCAGGTTCCGCCCCAGTTCTCGGCGGTCAAGGTCGAGGG
>JANNOT010000017.1:0-10477 GCA_031399375.1 Paraoceanicella sp. | reverse complement strand
GGCCGAGGCGCTGATGGGGGCGGTGGGGCCGGTCGTGCGTCTCGACCACGAAGACCAGATGGATGCAGTCACGGCCGTGTCGGGTTCGGGGCCAGCCTATGTGTTCCACATGATCGAATGCCTGGCCGCCGCGGGCGAGGCTGAAGGTCTGCCCGCCGCGCTTGCCCGCCACCTCGCCACGGCGACGGTGGCCGGTGCGGGTGCCCTGGCCGAAGCGACGGGCGAGCCGCCCGCGCAACTTCGGGTGAATGTGACCTCGCCGGGCGGGACCACCGCCGCGGCGCTCGTCCACCTGATGGATCCCGTGACCGGCCTCGCACCCCTGATGGCCCGCGCGGTATCGGCGGCCACGGCGCGGGGCCGGGCGCTGCGGGGCTAGGCGTCGCGGAGGATCCCGTCCGTCTGGGCGCGGGTCGCCCGGAACACCGCCGCCATCCCGTGCGGTGCGTTCACCAGTGCCAGCCCCGATCCCTGTAGCCCCCGCGCGTCGCGCGGGGTGATCGCCGCGATGTCGGTCAGGGGCGACAGGGGGCCCAGCCCCTCGATCAATGCCGCATGACGCCAGGCCGGCAGGATCGGGAACCACACCATCACCACCGCCTCTGGCCAGCGCAGCATCAGCGCGCGCACGAAGCGGGCGGTTGCGGCATACTCCTCCTTGACCTCATAGGACGGGTCCACCAGCACCAGCCCCCGGCGCGGCGTGGGCGGGCAGAGCGCCAGCACTGCGTCGAACCCGTCGCGGCGGTGGACCGTGGCCCCCGTGCCCATGGCATCCCGCAAAGCGGCATGTTCGGCCGGGTGCAGCTCCATCAGGGTGATCCGGTCCTGGGGGCGCAGAAGCGCGCGGGCGACCAGGGGCGAGCCCGGATAGGCAGCCGGGCCATGTTCTGCCCGAACCGCGGCGATTGCATGGCCGAACGGCGTCGCGGGGTCCGGCGCGATCTGCCCAATGCCCGCCGCCGCCTCGCCCGTCTTGGCCGCCTCTGGCCCGCCCAGATCGTAGAGCGCGCGCCCCGCATGCGTCTCCATATAGCTGAGCGCGCGCGGCTTGACCGTCAGCCGCGCGAGCAGTTCGGCCAGCGCGATATGCTTGTGCAGATCGGCCGGCCCCCCGGCATGGTAGGCGTGCTGATAGGAGAGCATGGCCCCCCATAGCCGCTTTGCCGCGCCCCCGCCAGAGCACCCCCGAATTGCGACATCGCCATGCCGCGCGTCGGCTTGACGCGACCGGGCGCTGCGCGCAGACACGCAGAAGGCATGGGGCGTGATCGTATCGAATGGCCGACCTGGGGGGCGCTTCTCGCGTGTTACGGCACCTGGGGGGCAGTGACCGCATGGCACGTGGATCTCGGCCCGCTCTGGGTGATCCCCGCCGCCCTCCTGGTCACGTTCCATTCGTCCATCCAGCACGAGGTGCTGCACGGCCACCCCACCCGGATCGGGTGGCTGAACGAGGCGCTGGTGTACCCGGCGCTGGGGCTCTTCGTGCCCTACCGGCGGTTCAAGGACCTGCATCTGCGCCATCACAACAACGATCTGCTGACCGATCCCCATGACGATCCCGAAAGCTTCTATGTCGCCGAAACCGACCATGACGGGCTGCCCGCCGTCCTGCGCCTGGCGCTTGCGGCGAACGCCACCCTGCTCGGTCGGCTGACCGTGGGGCCGTTCCTCGCGCTGCCCGCGTTCTGGATCGGCGAGGTGCGGATGATCTGCGCCGGGGTGCCGGGGGTCGCCCGGGCCTGGGCGCATCACGCGCTGGGGCTGGGTGCGGTGCTCGCCTGGCTCTGGGCCGTCGGGATCCCGCTCTGGGTCTATCTTCCCGCGGTGGCCCTGCCGGGCTATGCGGTGCTCTTGCTGCGCAGCTATCTCGAACACCGGGCCGACCCCGACCCGGCCCGGCGATCCGCGATCGTGGAGCCGGGGCCGGTGTTCGGCATCCTCTTTCTGAACAACTCGTTCCACGCGCTCCATCACGAGCGTCCCGCGCTCAGCTGGTACAAGCTGCCCCGGCTCTGGCGGCATGAACGCGACGCGGTGCTGGCCCGCAACGGCGGATATCACCTGCCGGGCTATGGCGCGGTATTGCGCCAGTGGCTGCTGCGGCGGCGCGAGCCGGTCGTCCACCCGTTCCTGCGCCGCCGCCCCTGAGCGATGCGATAGCGTTTGGTGCCGCGCGGGTTCTGCGGTACTGATTTTTTCACACAGGGGTGAACGAGGGGCGGAGCAGGCGTGCCGGGCGAGCGATTGCTTGAGGTCGAGGGGCTGAGCATCGCCTTCGGTCAGGGCGATGCGGCCCTGTCGGTGGTCGAGGATGTGAGCTTCGGCCTCAACCGGGGCGAGACGCTCGCGCTGGTGGGCGAAAGCGGCTCGGGCAAGACCATCACCGGCAAGGCGCTGCTGCGCATCCTGCCCCGCGGCGCCCGCATCGCCGCAGGCCGGGCCATCTTCGACCAGGACAAGGACATCTTCGCGCTGGAGGAGCCGGCGATGCGGCGCCTGCGGGGCGGGCGGATCGCGATGATCTTCCAGGAGCCGATGTCGTCGCTTTCCCCCCTCCACACCGTGGGGTCGCAGGTCGCCGAATCGCTTGCGCTGCACAAGGGGATCACGGGGGACGCGGCGCACCGCGCCTGCCTCGCCACCTTTGCCGAGGTGGGCTTTCCGGACCCCGAGCGCGCCTGGTCGGCCTATCCGTTCGAGCTTTCGGGGGGCCTGCGCCAGCGGGCGATGATCGCCATGGCGATGGTCTGCCGCCCCGACCTCATCATCGCGGACGAACCCACCACGGCGCTCGACGTCACGACCCAGGCCCAGGTGCTCGACCTCATGAAGCGTCTGCAGGCCGAGACGGGGACGGCGATGATCCTGATCACCCATGACCTCGGCATCGTGGCCAACATGGCCGCACGGGTCGTGGTGATGAAGCGGGGTCGGGTGGTGGAATCCGGACCGATCCGCGACGTGCTCGACCATCCCGGGCACGGCTACACCCGCGCCCTGATCGCGGCGGCACCCGAGATCCCGCTGCACATGGCTGCCGATACGGGTCCGGTGCGCGACCCGATCCTCTGGGCGCGCGACCTTTCCAAGACCTATGCGGGGCGCCGTGGCAGGCTTGGCCAGGCCGCCATCCCGGTCAGGGCGGTCAGCGGGGTGGAGATCGCGATCGGACGGGGCGAGACGCTGGCCGTGGTAGGCGAGAGCGGATCGGGCAAATCGACGATCGCCCGGCTTCTGCTGCGCGCCGAGGAACCCGACGCGGGCGCCGAAATTCGCTTCTGCGGGGGCGACGGCGTACAGCAGGACGTGACCGCCATGGACCGCGCGGCGCTGAAGGCGTTCCGCCGCCGGGTCCAGATCGTGTTCCAGGACCCGTTCTCCTCGCTCAGCCCGCGGATGTCCGTGCTCGACATCCTGACTGAGCCGCTTCATGTGCACGGGATCGGGGACCGCGCGTCCCAGCGCGACAGGGCGGCGCTTCTGATGGAGACGGTGGGCCTGTCGCCCAGCCATCTCGGCCGGTTTCCCCATGCGTTCTCGGGGGGACAGCGCCAGCGCATCTGCATCGCCCGCGCGCTCGCGCTCGAGCCCGAGATGATCGTGTGCGACGAGCCGACCTCGGCGCTCGACGTGTCGGTCCAGGCGCAGGTGCTCGACCTGCTCAAGAAGCTCCAGGCCGAGATGGGGCTGAGCTACCTCTTCATCTCGCACAACCTGACGGTGGTCGCCGACATCGCCGACCGGGTGGCGGTGATGCGCCGGGGCCGGATCATCGAGCAGGGGCCTGCAAAGCTGCTCTTCGAGGCGCCGCGCCATCCCTATACCCAGGCGCTGATCGCAGCGTCCCCCGAGCCCGACCTGACGCGCAAGCTCGACCTCGCCGCCGTGGCGCGCGGCGCGGGGGAACCAGAGACGTGGCCCGACCCTTTCCGATATTCCCGTGACGATGCCCCCGGCCTGATCGAGGTCGCCGCGGGCCATTTTGTGAGAGCCGCCGCATGAAGCCCCTGCTGTCCCTGCTTGCGCTCCTGGCGCTGGTCCCCCCCGCCGCAGCCGCGCCGCCCGACGACCCGCTCGTCGTCGACCTGCCCGGCAAGGGGCGCGAGACGGGGGTGCGGGGCGGCACGCTGCGGATGTTCATCACCCGCCCGCGGGACGTGCGCTACATGGTCGTCTACGGCTATGCCCGCCTCGTGGGGTATGACGAGGCCTACCGTCTCCAGCCCGACATCCTGCGGGCGGTGGACGTGGAGGGGGAGCGGATCTTCACCTTCCACCTGCGCCGCGGCCATCGCTGGTCGGACGGGGCCGCGTTCACCACCGAGGATTTCCGGTACTATTGGGAGGACGTGGCGACGAACCCCGACCTCTCGCCCGGGGGGATCCCCGATTTCATGCTGGTGGACGGCGCGGGCCCCGCGGTCACGGTCGTCGACCCGGTCACGATCCGCTACGAATGGGCGGCGCCCAATCCGCGGTTCCTGACGGCTCTGGCGGGCGCGCGCGATCCGTTCATCTACCGGCCCGCCCATTACCTCAAGGCGTTCCACGCCAAATACACCGACCCCGCGGGCCTGACCGACCTGATGGAGGAGAAGAAGGCGCGCAACTGGGCGCAGCTCCACAACACGTTCGACAACATGTACGACAACGACAACCCGGCCCTGCCGACGCTTCATCCCTGGGTTACGAAATCGGACAAGAATGCCCAGGGGTACGACCTGGTGCGTAACGAATACTTCCACCGGGTGGACAGCGCGGGCACCCAGCTGCCCTACATCGACGGGGTCGAGATGATCATTGCCGCGGGCGGCCTGATCCCGTCCAAGATCGGGCTGGGCGAGGTCGATCTCCAGGTCCGCTCGCTCAGCTTCTCGGACGCGCCCGTGCTCAAGCAGGGCGAGGCCAAGGGGGGCTACATCACCCATCTGTGGCAGAACGGCTCGGGGTCCGAGATCGCGCTCTACCCCAACCAGAACTATACGGACCCGGGGTTTCGGGCGCTGTTTCGCGACGTGCGGTTCCGCCGGGCGCTCAGCCTCGCCATCAGCCGAAAGACCATCAACAAGACGCTTTATTTCGGTCTGGCGCAGGAGGTCGCGGTGGCGCCCCTGCACGGCTCGCCCTTCTACGATCCCGAGCTTTCGGGGGCCTGGGCGACCCATGACGTGGCCCAGGCCAATGCGCTCCTCGACGAGATCGGACTTTCGGTCCGCGACGGCGATGGCACGCGCAAGCTTGCCGACGGGCGCAGGCTCGAGATCGTGGTGGAAACGGCCGGAGAGCGGCCCGAGGAGGCCGACGCGCTCGAGCTTGTCGCCGAGATGTGGGCCGAGGTGGGGATCAAGTTGATCTTCCGCCCGCTCGACCGCGACATCCTGCGCAACAAGGCCTATGCGGGCGAGGCGATGATGCCGGTCTGGACCGGCTGGAACAACGGCCTGCCGACCGCGGACGCCCCGCCGCTCGACCTTGCGCCCGTGGACCAGACCAACTTCGCCTGGCCGATGTGGGGGCAGTATTTCCAGACCAAGGGACAGGCGGGCGAGCCGCCCCAGACGCCCGAGGCGAAGCGGCTGCTGGAGCTGTTCGAGCTCTGGAACCATGCGGCGGACGAGCCTGCCCGCGCGGCCGCCTGGCGCGAGATGCTGGTCATCCACGCCCAGCAGGTGTTTGCCATCGGCCTGCTCAGCGCTTCGCCCCAGCCGCTCGTCGCCTCGACCCGCCTGCGCAACGTCCCGGCCAAGGCGATCTATGCGTGGGAGCCGGGCGCGCATCTTGGCATCCACCGGATGGACGAGTTCTGGTTCGCCCCCTGATGCTGCGCTTTGCCCTTCGCCGGACCCTGACGATGCTAAGCACGCTCGCCGTCGTCTCGGTTCTGGTGTTCCTGATCGTGAATCTGCCGCCGGGCGACATCCTGTCCAACCAGATCAGCACCCTGATCGCGTCGGGCGAACAGGCGAGCGTCGCGCGGGCGCAGTTCCTGGCCCGCGAATACTCGCTCGACCAGCCGGGGTGGATCCAGTATCTCGTCTGGGTCGGCGTCTGGCCCGGACCCAACGGGCTCTCGGGCCTGCTGCAGGGCGATCTGGGTTGGTCGTTCGAGCTTGACCGCCCCGTGGGCGACATCGTGGGCGAGGCGATGTCGATGACCATCCTCCTGAACCTCGCGACCATCGTATTCGTCTATGTCTTCGCCCTGCCGCTCGGCGCGATAGCGGCCGTGCGGGCCAACACGCTCGTGGATTATGTCGCGACCTTCATCGGCTATATCGGCCTTGCCACCCCGAACTTCCTGCTCGCCATCGTGCTCTATCACAAGGGTGCCGACTGGTTCGGCCTGCCGGTGGGGGGGATGATGAGCAAGGGCTATGCGGGTGCGTCCATGAGCCTGGACAAGCTGATCGACATCGCCGCCCATCTGGTGGTCCCGGTCATTGTGATCGGGCTGGCGGGGATGGCCGCCATGGTGCGCCGCCTGCGGGCGAACCTGCTGGACGAGCTGGGCAAGCCCTATGTCGTGACCGCGGCGGCCAAGGGGCTGTCGCCTGCCCGGGCGGTGATCCGCTATCCGCTGCGCATGGCGATGAACCCCTTCGTGGCCGATATCGGCAACATGCTGCCGCAGCTCGTCTCGGGCTCTGTCCTCGTGTCGGTCGTCATGGGGCTCCAGACCATTGGGCCAATCCTGCTGCAATCGCTGAAATCGCAGGATTACTTTCTGTCCGGGTTCATCCTGCTCTTCGTGTCCGCGCTCACGCTGGTGGGGATGCTGGTGTCGGACCTGCTGCTTGCCTGGCTCGACCCGCGCATCCGGTTCTCGGGGCGCACCCGCTGATGCGTGATCCGGACGTGCATTATGTCGCCCCTGGCGAGTACGATCCCGCGGCCGACCGGCAGATCATCGAGCGTCGGGACCTCGACGCGGGGACCTGGGTGCTGGTCTGGCGGCGGTTCCGGCGCAACCGGCTTGCCGTGATCTCGGGGGTGTTTCTCGCCGTGATCTATTTCGCGCTGCCCTTCGTCGATTTCCTCGCCCCCTATGATCCCGCGGCGCGCGATGACGATCACCTGATGGCCCCGCCCCAGGCGGTGGGGTTCATGGATGGTGCGCTGGTCGTCACCTATCCCACGACCGAGACGCTGGACATGGCCACGCTCCAGCGCAGCTATGCGGCCGATTACGACGACCCCCTGCCGGTGCGCTGGCTGGCGAGCTGCGGGGCGCCCTACCGATTCCTGGGGCTGTGGGAGAGCGACAACCGCCTGATTTGTCCGCCCGACGGGGGCACGTTCTACGTCATGGGCACGGACCGGCTGGGGCGCGACATCTTCAGCCGCCTCCTCCATGGCGCGCGTCTCAGCCTGACGATCGGGCTGATAGGCGTCGGGATCGCCTTCGCCATCGGGATGGTGGTGGGGGGCGTCGCGGGATATTTCGGCGGCTGGGTGGATGCGGTGGTGAGCCGGGTGATCGAGATCGTGCGATCCCTGCCAGAGCTGCCGATCTGGCTCGCCCTCTCCGCCGCCATTCCCGCCACCTGGGGCCCCGTGGCCGTGTTCTTCATCATCTCGGTGATCCTGGGGCTGCTGGACTGGCCCGGCCTTGCCCGCGCCGTCCGCTCGAAGTTCCTCGCCCTGCGCGAGGAGGAATATGTCCGCGCGGCCGAGCTGATGGGGGCCTCGTCACGCCGCATCATCCTCGCCCACATGATGCCGAACTTCATGAGCCACCTCGTCGCCTCGGCCACCCTCTCGATCCCCACGATGATCCTGGGCGAGACGGCGCTGAGCTTTCTGGGCCTCGGCCTGCGCCCGCCGGCGGTCAGCTGGGGGCTGATGCTCAACGATGCGCTGACGCTCGGCCAGGGGGCGATCACGGTCAGCCCCTGGGTGCTCTGGCCGCTGGTCCCCGTGATCCTCGTGGTGCTCGCCTACAACTTCCTTGGCGACGGGATCCGTGACGCGCTCGACCCCTATTCCTGAAGGATCAGCGCCGCGGATCGATCCGCGCCGTCGAGCGCGACCGGCGCGGGCGGGCGGGGCGCGGCGTTGGCCACCGCGGCCCGCAGCGCCCGCGCATCGGGATCGTGCAGGACGCGAAAGCCGTACCGGGTCAGCGCCGCGGCCCGCAGGCCCTGTTCGCGCTCGCCCCCGTCGCCCATCGGCACCAGCACGGCAGGCGTGGTGCAGGCGAGCAGGTCGCAGGCGGTGTTGTACCCCGCCAGGCTGATCGACGCGGCCGCACCCGCCAGCCGGGCACGGTAATCGGCCCGGGCAGGCTCGGCACCCGGCAGGCGGGCCGCAACCTCGGCCGCGTCCGCCCCGCCGACCAGCAGGCGCCAGGGGCGGCGCGCGCCCTCGGCCGCCTCGGCCGCCGCCGCGAGCAGACGGCGCCCGAGCGCCCCGCCGCCGACCGCGACCAGGACCTCGTCGCTCGCCACGGGTGGCGGCATCGGCTCTGCCACGTAGCCCGTATGGGTCAGACGGTCGGCCAGGGCGGCTGGCAGCGGCCAGTGGTCGGTGAACCGCGTCACCGCGGGGTCGCCATGGACCAGCACGTGGGATGCGCGCGCCAGCGTACCCTCGGCCCGCGCGATCTTGCCCGCGCGGGCTGGCGGTTCGGGAATGTCGCGCACCGACACGACGAGCCGGGGGGCGATGGCGGCGAGGGCGGCGAATTCGCCCCAGAGCGCGCCGCGGCCGAAGGGCCAGGTCTCGGTCACGATCACGTCGGGCGCGAACCCGCGCGCGGTGGTGACCGCCCCGCGGGTTTCGGGGTCGGCACCGTGCAGGCGCGCGTAGTCCAACCCCTCGACCCAGACCGGGGGAAGCTGGATCACCTCGACCCCGGGGTCGCCCAGATGCGGCAGGGGCCGTCCCCCGCTCAGGACCGCAACCTCCGCCCCGCGCGCCCTCAGCGCCCGGGCGAGCGCGAGGCTGCGCACCAGGTGCCCCGAGCCCGTCAGGTGCGTGACCGCGATCAGGACCCGGGTCATCGGGCTGCCAGCGGCTCGGCGGTGTCCGCCGCGACGGGGCGGCCCCCCGGCCCCAGGGTCACGGGGATCAGCGCCGCCTTCCTGACCCGGAACGGCTCGGAGCCCCGGAATTCCCAGCCGGTGGCGAGCGCGAGGATCACCCGGATCACGCCGCGATGGGTGACGATCACGCAGGGCCGGTCGATGCCGGCGAGCACGGGCGCGACGCGGGCTGCGACCTCCGCCGGGCTTTCGCCGCCGGGGGGGCGGAAATCCCAGCCCCACCCCTCCACCCCGCAATAGCCCGACGCGGGATCGGCGAGGAGTGCCGCCCCCTCCGCCCCCTCCCACGCGCCGAAATCCATCTCGGTCAGCCGCGGGTCGGCGGTGACGGGCGCGCCCTCGGCCAGTCCCTCCGCCGTCATCCGGGCGCGGGCGAGCGGGCTCGTCAGGAGCCCGAGCCCCCGCCACGCGTCCGGCAGCCGCCGGGCGGCGAGCGCGGTGCGCCCGCAGGCCGACAGGGGCCGGTCGCTGCGGCCCTGAAGCCGCCCCGTCTCGTTCCAGTCGGTGGGAAAATGGCGCAGGAGGGCGATGCGGATCATCGGCCGATCAACCCGCCCAGGTCCGCGCGAAGCCGCGCCGCGGCGGCGTCTAGGCTGTGGCGGGCCAGGACATGCCCCCGCGCCGCCTCGCGCTGTCCCACGCGGGCGGGGATCGCGGCGGCAAAGGCTGCCGCATCGCCGGGCGGGGGCAGGGGGCCGGGGGCGATCACGGCGCGCGGACCGGGATGATCCTCGGCCAGCACCGGCAAACCTGCTGCCTGCGCCTCGAGATAGACCATCCCGAACCCCTCGCCCACCCCGGGCCAGACGAGCAGGTCATGCGCCTCGTAGAGCGCCCGGAGCGTCGCCCCCTCGACCCGGCCGAGGAACGCCACCCGGTCGGCGATGGGGGCAAAGAGCCCCTCCACCTCGTCCCGCACCGCCCCGTCGCCCACCACCGTCAGCGTCCAGGCGCCGGGCAGATATGCAAGCGCCGCAGCCAGCCGGACATAGGACTGGTGCTTCTCGCCCGGGCGCATCATGGCAACGGTCAGGAGGCGAAGCTGCCCCTGCCCTGGCCGTCCCGGCGAGGGTCCGGGGTCGAGGAACGGCGGCAGGTCACGCAGGCCGGGATGGCCGAGGGCCGCGAGGGCGCCCCTGTCCCGCGGCGTGGAGACATAGAGCACATCCGCAGCCTCGATCGCCGCACGCCCCGCCGCGGCGAAGGCCGCCCAGGGTCCTTCTGCCCGCGCCGGGGCATGGCTCGGCTCCAGGATCACGTAAGGGATCCCCATTTCCCCGGCCAGCGGGGGGCCGAGCAGGTCCGGCGCCTTGTAGTAGCTGTGATAGGTGAACCAGAGCGCGCGGGGCGCGCGTCCCGGCGCATTAGGATGCGCTGCACTTCCCGTTCCGCCTCGACCATCAGCCGCGCCTGCACGCCAGCGTCCC
>JANNOT010000487.1:0-9855 GCA_031399375.1 Paraoceanicella sp. | reverse complement strand
TTGGCGCCATCGTCCCGGGCGATGTGGTCGCGATCGACGCAGGCCCCGTGGCCGGCACCCTGACCGCGCGGCGGATCGAGCGGGTGGACGCGCTGATCGGCCCCCTGGTCCGCCGCGGGGCGGAGGTGTCGGTCCTCGGCGTACCGCTCGACCTGCCGCCCGGGGCGGCGGTGGTGGCCGATGGAACGCGGGTGCGGGTCAGCGGCCTCTGGAACCGCGGGCGGGTCGTGGTCTCGCGCCTTGCCCCCGTGCAGACGCGCGACGACCTGGTGAGCGGCCTGCTCGACCGCGCCGCGGGCGGCGGGGGCCGGATCAACGCCGTGCCCGTGACGGTCGAGCCGCCCTACCGCCCCCGCTTTGCCATCGCGCGAGGGCGCTGGGACGGCACGCGGCTGCAGGTCAGCGCGCTCGACCTTCGGGGCCAGAGCCCGTTCGGAAGCCCGTTCGAGACCCCGCTCGCCCGCCTGCGGGTCGAGGCCTATCTCGTGCCCAATGACGGGCGCGAGGGGCACCACCTGTCCGGTGTCGGCCTGCCGCTCGACCCCGCGGGTCCGCTCCCGCCGCTCGTCGGACGGCGCGGGGTATTCGAGGGGACCGATGCCCGTGCCTTCCGCATCGACCGGGCCGCGCCGCGCTGATCTCAGCCGATGGCAACCCCGGTGTCGGCGGCGAACCAGCGCAGGTCGGCGGGATCCACCCGCAGGCCCAGCACCGTCCCGGGGGCGGGTCGCGCCTCGGGCGGCAGGACCGCGATCACGGCGGCCGCACCCAGCCGGAGCACGACGAGCGTCGCAGGCCCCGTCGGCTCGACCGCCTCCACGATGCCGGACAGGGCCACGCCGGGCCCCGCGCCGGTCCCCAGCCGCTCGGGCCGGACACCGACGATTACCGCCGTTCCCGGCAGGCCGGGCGGCGCGGGCACGCTGAGCCCCGGCGCGATGTCCGCCCGGCCGTCGCGCAGGGTGGCGGGGATCAGGTTCATCGGCGGCGCGCCGATGAACCGCGCGACGCCGAGCGTTGCGGGCCGGGCATAGACCGCGTCCGGCGCGCCGACCTGGACCACCCGCCCCGCCTCCATCACCGCGACGCGGGTGGCCAGCGTCATCGCCTCGATCTGGTCATGGGTCACGTAGACCACCGTGGCCCCGAGGGCTGCGTGGAGCCGCCTGAGCTCCAGCCGCATCTCGAGCCGAAGCTGCGCGTCGAGGTTCGAGAGCGGCTCGTCGAACAGGAACACCTTCGGCGACCGCACCATGGCGCGCCCGATCGCAACCCGCTGGCGCTGCCCGCCCGAAAGCTGGCCCGGGCGGCGGTCGAGCAGGGGCTCGATGCGCAGCGCCGCAGCGGCGCGGGCGACGGCCGCATCCCGCTCGCCCCTGGCCATGCCGCGCATCCGCAGGGGGAACGCGATGTTCTCGCCCACCGTCAGGTTGGGGTAGAGCGCATAGGACTGGAACACCATCGCGATGTCGCGGTCCTTGGGGTGGACGCGCAGGACGGACCGGCCGTCAATCCGCACGTCCCCCGCATCGGGCGCGGCTAGGCCCGCGATGATGTTGAGCAGCGTGGACTTCCCGCAGCCCGACGGGCCGAGCAGCACGAGAAATCCGCCGGTTTCCACCGACAGGTCGATGCCGCGCAGGGTCTCGACCCGGCCGTGGCGCTTGGTGATCCCGATCAGTTCCAGCCCGCTCACGCCGCCGCCCCGTAGCGGCGTGGGCGGGTGCCGATGGCGGTGGAGGCGGCGGAGGTGCCCGCCCGCAGCGCCTCGGTCAGCGTGGCGCCCTGGGCGAGGGCTGCGAGATAGCCCGCATTGAACACGTCGCCCGCGCCGATCGTGTCGATCACCTCGACCTCCGGCGCGGGGACGTGGACCCACGGCCCGCCCGCCGCCCGGGCCCCGGCCCCCCCGGGCCCGAGCTTGGCGACCACCACCCCGCCCGGGGCCATCAGGTTGGCGAGCGACGCCGTCGCGGCCTCCGGGTCGGGCTGCCCGGTCAGGGCCGCGATCTCGATCTCGTTGAGCAGGAGGTGGCGGCACTGCGGCAGCCAGGCCCGGGTCTGGGCGAGGGTCGCGGGGGTCCAGCCCTGCACGGGCCAGCCGGTGTCGAGCGCGATCTCCACCCCCTCGGCGCGCGCCCAGGCGAAAAGGGCGGGGTAGGCGGCGGTCAGCCGGTCGGTCAGATAACTGCCGCAGACGAGCAGCGTGCCCCCGCCGAGCCCGCCGAGCTGGCCCTGCGCGCCGTCCCATCCGAAGAGCGGCAGATGCCCCCGGCTGGTGAAGAACGTCCGCTCGCCCCCGGGATGGGTGATGCCGACCGAGACGGTCGTGCTCGCGCGCTCCACCGTCCAGCCCGCGGCCTGCGCGCCGAAGGCGGCGCGGAGCCACGCGCCGAAGGCATCATCGCCGACATTCGCCGCGATCCGGTACCCCACCCCCAGCCCTGCCCAGGCGAGTGCCGCGTTTCCCGCCGCACCGCCGACCCGGAGCTCGTCATGGTCCACGACGATCTCCGTCCCCGGGGTGGGCCAGGGCGCGGCCGGGCCCAAGATCAGGTCGATGTTGACGTTGCCCATGACGGCGAGCGGGCGCATCATTCGACCTGCGTGATCTTGGTCGAGCGCAGCGGGATGCCCAGGTCGGCGACCCGCGCGGCGGCAAAGCCGAGCATGAGCGTCTGGGCGAGGGGAAGCAGGCCGAGGATCGCCGCCATCCCCCTGGCCCGCGGTACGGCGAGATGAAGCGCCCCGGGCACCCCGCCCCGGCCCGATGCATCCAGGATCACCGTGGGCGATCCCGCTGCCGCCGTGGCGGCCGCCAACTCCCCTACCTGGTCGGCCATCGCCTCGTCCGCGCGAAACGCCAGCACCCCGACCTCCGGCCCCAGCATCTCCATCGGGCCATGACGAAGCTGCCCGCCATCGAGGGCGAAGGCCGGGCGCCGCGAGAGCTCGGTGACCCCGAGTGCGATCGCCTCGGCCAGGCCGCGCAGCGCCCGCCCGGTGGTCACGACCGTGCCGACCCCGGCCAGCGCCGCGATCGCGCCCAGCGGGGGTGGCGGGACCTGTGCCGCAAGGGCAGCCAGCGCCGGACCGGGATCGGTCCCGAGCGCTGCGAGAATGGCGAGGTGCTGCGCGAGCGTGATCGTCAGGCTGCGCGTCGCGGCAAACGCCGTCTCGGGGCCGCCCGCGCCGATCAGGCACGGCACCCGCTGCGCCAGTGTGGATCCGTCCGCGAGCGTGAGGCCGAACGTGTCGGCAGGCGCCCCCCCCTCGCGGAACCAGCGCACGACCTCGCCGCTTTCGCCCGACTGGCTGGTGACAAGCGCCGCCCAGCCCTCGACCGGCAGGGGCGAGACGAGCTGTTCGGACAGCGGGATCGCCACGGCCGCGATCCCCGCGGCCCGGTAGAGCGGCTCGACCGCGCGCCCCACCGCATGCGAGCCACCCATGCCGAGCAGGAGCACCCGCCCCCGTGCGCGCAGGCGCGCGGCGATCCGGGCGGCCAGCGGCCCTGCCGCCGCGACACTCGCCGCGGCGTCCGCGCCCTGGCGCGCCATCTCGGCCTCGATGGCCCGCAACCCCTCGGCCTTCATCCCTTTACCCCTCCGGCAGTCAGCCCCGAAACCAGCGCCCGCTGCAGGGCCAGCCCGATCAGGACCGGGGGCAGTGCCGCAAGCACCCCGGCGGTCGCGATCAGCCCGTAATCCGATTGCCGCCCACCCGCGAGATCGGCGATCGCGACGGTCATGGTCTTGGACCGCTGGTCGGACGTGAAGAGCAGCGCATAGAAGAATTCGTCCCAGGCGAGCAAAAACGCGAGCAGCGCGGCGGTGCCGAGCGCGGGGGCGACCAGTGGCAGGGTGATGATGCGCAGGATCTGGTCAAGCCGCGCCCCGTCGAGCATCGCCGCCGCCTCGATCTCGCGCGGGACCGCGTCGAAGCCCGATTTCAGCATCCACGTCGCGAACGGGGCCAGGACCGACAGATAGACGAGCGCGAGCCCGAAGATGGTGTTGAGCAGCCCGAGCGCCGCAAGCCCCATGTAGAGCGGCACGGCGAGCGCCACGGGGGGCAGCATGTAGGTGCCGATCACGGCGTAGAGCGTCCATTCCGCGCGCGGATGGCGCGACACCGCCCAGGCGGCCGGAACCGCCACCGCCAGGGCCGCGACCGTGGCAAGCCCCGCGACCGCGACGCTGTTGCCAAGCGCGGACAGGAACGCCGCCCCCGCGCTGTTCGACCCCTGGGCCAGCAGCGCGCCGTAGCGGCTGACATCCACCGTCGCGGGCCACCAGGCCAGCGGCCGGTCGGTCAGGTCGGCGGTCGAGGAGATGCTCATGATCCCCAGCCAGACGATCGGCGCGAGGATGACCGCGGCGAGCAGAAGTGCGGCCGCATAGACCAGGACCGTGCCGAGGGGCGAGCGGCGGCCCATCAGGCGCGCATCGCCGACCGGCGGAGCGCGGCCACGTAGACCGCCGCCAGCACGGTGACGATCAGCGTCACCAAGAGGGCGAGCGAGGCGCCCGAGCCTGCGCGCTGGAACGAGAACGCCTCCTGATAGACAAGGATCGACAGGGTGCGCGTGCTGTTGGCCGGTCCCCCGCGGGTCATCACCCAGACGATGTCGAACACCTTGAACGCCTCGATCGTGCGCAGGACCAGCGCGATCATCAGCGGCCCGGCGAGCCACGGCCAAATCGCCACGCGAAACCGCGCCCATGCCCCCGCCCCGTCCATGATCGCCGCCGCCCGGATCTCGCGCGGGACGGTCTGGAGCGCGGCGAGCGCGATCAGGGCCACGAGGGGGAAGTTCTTCCACGCATCCGCGACGATCAGCGCGGCGAGCGCCGTCCCAGGCTCGCCCAGCCAGGAGCGGTAGGTGTCGAGAACGCCGATCTGCATCAGCGCACTGTTCAGCGCGCCGTATTCGGGATTGTAGATCAGCCGCCACAGGATCGCATTGACCACGGTCGGAAGCGCCCAGGGCAGGATCAGCAGCGCGCGCAGCAGCGTGCGGCCCCGGAATTCCTGGTCGAGCAGCAGGGCGGCAAGAACCCCTGCCACGATCTCGATGGCGACCGAGGTGACCGCAAAGATCGCCGTCGTGACCAGCGCCGCCTGGAACCCCCGCGACCCCAGCGCCCTGGCGTAGTTGGCCAGGCCGACGCCCTCGCCGCCGCTACCCACCAGCCGGGCATCCGTCAGGCTGAGCCCGATGGTCGAGACCATGGGCCAGCCCACCACGCCGAGCACCACCAGCAGGAGCGGCGCCAGCATGACCCAGGCGCGGGGGCGGATCCAGCCATCGGCCATGGCCGGTCCCCGGGGCGCGGGCCGATCAGAGGCCGCTCGCCTCGGCCGCTTCGGCCAGGGCATCGGCGGGGGTGGCCTGCCCGAGCAGGGCCTGCTGGATGGCGATCTGGAGCGCGGTGGACAGCTCCTGATACTTCGCGGTCGTGGGGCGCGGATACATCAGGCCCAGCCCGATCTTGGCGGTCGCGACCAGCTCCTCCTGCCCCGCGACGACGGCCGGGTCCTCATAGGACGACGCCCAGATCGGCAGGCTAAGGCGAGCATAGGCGTTCTGCACGGGCTGGGACGTCATGTGGACCACGAATTTCCACGCCTCGTCCGGATGGGCCGACGTCGTCGTGACGCCGAGGCCCATGGACCCGTTGACAGCCGATGCCTGCGAGCGTCCCGCGGCGCCGGGGGCGGGGACCACGCCGACCTTGCCCGCGACCTTGCTTTCGGCCGCGTCGTTGGCGAGGTTGTACATGTAGGTCCAGTTGAGCGCGAAGGCTGCGTCCCCGTTCTGGAATACCCGGCGGACATCCTCCTCGAGATATTCCTTCGAATTGGGATTGGTGATCCCCGTCTCCACCGTCGAGGTCATGTAGGCCAGCGCATCGAGCCCGCCGCCTGCCTGGAACTCCGGCTTTCCGGCCGTGTCCAGAAAGCTGCCGCCATAGGCCGACAGAAGCGTCGTGTAATCGCAGATCGCAGCCTCGGCCTGGGCCCAGCTCCAGACGATGGGGTAATCGACAATCCCCTTGTCCTTGATGATCCTGGCCTGCTCGGCCAGCTCCTCCCATGTCGTGGGCGGGGCGGCGATCCCGGCACGGGCCAGCATGTCCTTGTTGTAGAACAGATACTTCGTGTCGAGAATCCAGGGCATGCCATAGCGCCTGCCTTCGAATTCCACCGTGGTCCAGGCGCCGGGCAGCACGCCCGCCTGCATGTCCGGCGTCACGCGCCCGGTGATGTCCACCAGGAGGTTGTTGGCGGCATATTCCGCGGGCCAGATGACGTCGAAGAGCACGACATCGTAGCCCTGCCCCGATCCCTGGGCGAGCACCGTCTTGTCGCGCAGCCCCTCGTAGGGCACGAATTCCAGGGCCACCGTGGTCCCGGGATTGGCCTGCTCGAACGCGGCCGTCATCGCCCGCACGTCCGCCTCGCTATAGGCGGACTGGGCCATGAAGAGCGCCTTCAGCTCTGTCTGGGACAGAGCCGGGGCGGCGAGCGCCCCGACCAGGGACCCGGCGGTCAGGATGGCGGCAAGCGTGGCGCGGAGGTCAGGCAGCATCGCGGTCTCCCCATGGCGGTGGTGCGACCGTCCGGCCGGGAATGGCGGGCGGTCCCGGTTGGCAGCGCTCATTAAGTCAAGTATCTTGAGTTAACGCTGCGGCAGGACGTCCGGCCTGTCAAGGGGAGAGAGGGCAGGGTGGACACGCCACGACCACAGCCGATCCGGGCCACCCGCGGGACCAACCTGGACGGTGCGAGCGCGCATAACCGGCGGGTCCTGATCGAGGCGCTCCGGATCAACGGGGCGTTGTCGCGGGCGGCACTGGCCCGCGCCACGGGGCTTACGCCCCAGACCGTGTCCAACATCATGGCAGAGCTGGTCGCGGCCGGGCTGGTCGCCCCGGACGCCCCGGTGCGTGCGGCCCGCGGCCAGCCCGCGATACCCTATCGGCTCGCGCCGGACGGGGCCTACGCGCTCGGCGTACAGATCGACCGGCACGCGACGCGGGCGGTGGTGATCGACCTGCTGGGGCGTGATCGCATCGCGCTGGACGCGACCCTGCCCGTGGGCGGGCCGGAGGCGGGGATCAGGGTCGTGCTCGATCTGATCGAGACGGCGCGCGCAACCCTCAGCCGGGAGGCTGCGTCCCGCCTGGTCGGGCTTGGCGTCGCCATGCCCGGCCCCTTCGGCCTTCGCGCGCCGATCGACGACGATCCCTTCGCCATGACCGCCTGGCATACCCTGCCGCTCGCCGCGATGCTCGGGGCGGCGACGGGCCTGTCGGTCGCGGTCCAGAACGATGCGGCGGCCGCGGCGACCGCCGAACGACTGAGCGGCGCGGGGCGGGGGATCGACGCCTTCGTCTACCTCCACCTCGGCTACGGCCTCGGCGCGGGGATCGTGGCGGGGGGGGAAGTCTATCGCGGCAGCCACGGGAATGCCGGGGAGATCGGGATGGCCCTGGCCTTTCCCGGCGAAGGGGCGCTCGAACACCGCGTCTCGCTCGCCGCGTTCTGCCGGGACACAGGGATCGATCCAGCCCACCCCGCGCTTTTCGCGTGCATCGAAGCTGCGATGACCGGTCTGGCAGGCCGGGCGTGGATCGAGGCCGCGGCGATCCGGCTGCGCCAGGTGATCCAAATCATCGAGCAGCTGTTCGATCCCCAGACGATCATTCTCGGAGGTCCTGCGCCCGCCAGGCTGCGCGACGCGCTCTGCACGGGGGTCCTGCCCTTGCTCCCGTCAATCGCGGACCGGCCCGACCGTCCGCTGCCCCGGCTCCTGCCCGGTCGCGCCGACCCGTTCATGGTCGCACGCGGCGCAGCGGCGGAGCCGATCGTCCGCTGCTTTGACCCGCGATTCTCCGCAATCCTGAAGACAGGCGGGTCGCCCTGAGCGAGCGATGCGCGGCACTCAATACGGGGACCCGATACCCGGGAAGGCCCCCCGCCCTGAGCTGGGCGGGGGAAATGGGAATCAGCGGCTGCGGAGCATCCCGAAGAGGTACCCGGCCGCGGCGGCGATGCCGATCGCGAGCAGGGGATTGTCCTGGACTGCAACTTCGAGGCGCGCCTTCGCGTCGCGTCCGTTCGTGCCGACCGCATGGCCGACCCGCTCGACGCCATCGCGCACGTCTGCCGAAACGGAGCGGGCGGTGTCACGCGCGGCCTGCGCTGTTTCGCGTGCGGCCTGGACGGCGTTGTTCCCGACGCTGCTATAGGTGTCGCTGCTCATCACGATATCCTCCGATGGGGGCCCGGTCCGGCGGACCAACACCCGATGCGGCCTGCGCCCGTCTGCGCATGACCTTCTGGCAATCGAACGCGGACCGGTGGACGAAGGTTCCCGCCCGCCATGCCGGAACCAACCGGCCGCGGCGACGATTGCACGACGGGTGCCTGGCGCAGCCGCGGCAATCGTCACAGGGGCAGGACCGGACCATGACCACGACCATCTATCTGATCGGCCTGGCGGCCGCCGTGCTGGCGATCATCTCCTATGTCGGGGTGACCTGACGGGCGCGACGGGGGGTACCCACCTTAACTGCTTATACCTACTCACCAAAATACCCATGGCTGGACCACGCCTCGTTTCCGCGCATTGACCATGCCGGACGCGTCGATTAACTTTTGGTGAAGATCATCGGGTGGTCGTGGCGACTCGTCCGGCACTTGCCCGGCCGGTCCCCGGCAGATGTCTGATCCGGTGCTCCGGCCGTCGGTCGAAGAGGTGGCTTCCGATGACCATGACGCCAGTCTCGCCGGGGTTCGAAAGGGTGTCGGACGCGCCCCCAAAGACCGTCGCGACCGGCGCGCGCACCCGGCGCCGGCTGCGGCGCCTGCGTTGGGCGGCGGTCGGCGTCCCCGTGCTGCTGACGGTTCTTTACGGCGCCCTGACATGGCGCGAGCTCCACGCGGAGGCCGAGGCGCTCGTTTCGGACCGCACCCGGCTGATCCGCAACTATGCCCTGCGGCTGGTGGAGTTGCAGGACACCCTGCTCGCGTCCGCCCAGAGCGGCGTGGCCCTGCTGCCACCCGATGGCTGGCAAAGCCTGGCGGCGCACCGTTTTCTCAAGGATCTGGAGAATCCGATCGCACCGATCGTCGGCATCGCGCTGCTGGCGCCCAACGGCGATTTCCTGCTGTCGAGCCTCGGCTACCCGGCCGAAGGCAATGTCGGCCCCCGGGACTACATCGCCCGGGCGCTGGCCACCGACGGGGCCGTGGTCGATCAGGTGCGCACCGTTCCCGACAATATCGAGGCGCTCGTGGTCGCTCGCCATGTGCCGGAGGCGCCCGCGGGCGGGATCTGGGTGTCGGCGATCAGCATGGTGCCGATCGCCGAATTCCTGTCGACCATCTCGCGTGAGGTGGATGATGCCGCCTCGCTCGTGGCCGAGGACGGCAAGATCCTGGCCCGCCACATCCGGATGACCGGCCCCGTTGTGCTGCCGCCCGACAACGCCGTGATGCAGGCCCGCGCGCAGGCGGATCGCGGGCTGGTCGTCGTGCGGGCGGCGTCCGACGGCGTGCGCAGGCTCTATGCGTTCGAGCGGGTCGGGCAGTATCCGCTGTTTGCCAATTATGGCATCTCGCTCGACGAGCTGCGCGCCGTCTGGGCGCGCCAGACCGCTGTCGTGGCGGCGTTCATGGCAACCATCGGGGCCGTCGGCCTCCTGCTCGTGCGGGGCACCGAACGCACGCTCGCGGCCGAGGACGAGCGGGCCCGCGCCACCTTCAGCACACGGCTGCTCGAGGAGGCGCAGAAATCCGCGGCGATCCGGGAGCTGATGCTGCGCGAGCTCAATCACCGGGTGA
>JANNOT010000480.1:0-14265 GCA_031399375.1 Paraoceanicella sp. | reverse complement strand
GGGTACCCACGCCCCGGGCGACATCCTCCGCCAGCCCGACCTAGCCGCCACGCTCCGGCGCATCGCCGCGGCGGGCCCGGCGGGGTTCTACACCGGCGAGACGGCCGCGCGGATCGCGGCATCGGTCCAGGCCGCGGGCGGCGTGATGACCGAGGCCGACCTCGCGGGCTACGCTGCGAAGCTGCGCGATCCGGTCCGGGGCAGCTACCGCGGGCACGAGGTGCTGTCGATGCCCCCGCCCTCGTCCGGGGGGGCGCATATCGTGCAGATCCTCAACATCCTCGAGGGGTTCCCCCTCGGCTGGACCGGGGTCAATTCGGCCGAGACGATCCACCTGATGGCCGAGGCGATGAAGCGCGCCTATGCCGACCGGTCGGAATGGCTGGGCGACAGCGACATGGTGGACGTCCCGCTGTCCGGCCTGACATCGCGCGCCTATGCCGACACCCTGCGCGCGAAGATCGACCGGTTCCGCGCGACCCCTGCCGCCGCCATCGCACCGGGTGCCCCCGCGTCCCACGAGGGCGACCAGACCACCCATTTCTCGGTCGTCGACGGGGCGGGCAACGCGGTGTCCAACACCTACACCCTGAACTTCAACTACGGCATGGGCATGGTCGCGGACGGGACGGGCGTCCTGATGAACAACGAGATGGACGATTTTTCCGCCAAGCCCGGGGTGCCGAACGCCTACGGCCTGATCGGGGGGGCGGCAAATGCGGTGGCGCCAGGCAAGCGGCCCCTGTCCTCGATGAGCCCGACCATCGTGGTCAGGGAGGGAAAGCCCTTCCTGGTGACCGGCAGCCCGGGCGGGGCGCGGATCATCACCACCACGCTCCAGATCATCCTGAACGTCATCGACCACGGCATGAACGTGGCCGAGGCGACGGCGGCGCCGCGGGTACATCACCAGTGGCTGCCCGATGTCCTGCGGGTCGAGGAGGGGATCAGCCCGGATACCGTCGCCCTGCTGCGTGCGCGCGGGCATGACGTGCGGGTGATGGCCACGATGGGGTCCACCCAGTCGATCATGATCGATCCCGCGACCGGCCTGCGCCTGGGTGCCAGCGACCCGCGTAGCCCCGGCGCGCTTGCGCTCGGCGACTGAGACCGCCTCAGTAGACGAGGCCGAGCCGGGCGGCGAGATCGTCGAAGCCCATCGTCCCCTCCAGCCGCAGGTCGCTGCGGCGACAGCAGAAATAGGCTTCGGCGAGATCGGGGCCGAACCATGCCTCGGCATCCGCCCGCGCCTGCGCGGTCAGGGCCGCGGCAAGCGTGTCGGGGAGCAGGCGCAGGCCAAGCTCGGCCCGCATCGCCGCGTCGAGCGTGTGGGGATCGCGGGGGACGTTCGGGGGCCCGGCAAGCCCCGCGTGTATCCCGTCCATCCCGGCCCGGATGATCGCCGCGAGCGCGAGGTACACATTCGCCGTCCCGTCCGTCACCCGGTATTCCAGCGACGCGCCGGGATTGCCACCATCGGGGCCTGCCCGGCGGGGGACGAGGCGGACCATCGCCTCGCGGTTGCGCAGGCCGCAGCCGGTATAGACCCCGACCCAGGATTGCGGGCGCAGGCGGGCGTAGGAATTGGGCGACAGGCAGGTGAACGGAAGGAGGCTTTCGGCCTTGGCGATCAGCCCCGCGACGAAGGGGGCGGAGACATCGGTCAGCCAGTCGCGCGCCGCCGTGACGGCACGCGCCCCGTCCCAGAGCGACAGGTGGATGTGCACGCCGTTCCCCACCTGGTCCAGCGCGGGCTTGGGCAGGAACGACGCGCGCAGACCCATGCCGCGGGCCGTGTCGCGGATGGTCTCCAGCGTCAGGACCGCCCGATCCGCGGCGGTCAGCGGGTCGGCGGGGGTTGCCGCGATCTCGAACTGCTGGGGCCCGTATTCGGCCTGGAACTGCTCGAGCGTGAAGCCCGCGCGGTTCAGCGTGGCGAGCACGCGTTCCCCCAGGGTCCCGACCGCCCGCCCGGCCGAAAGTGAGAAGGCCGCGTGAAATGGCTGGTTCAGCCCATGGACGGTGAATTCATGCTCGAAGGCCACGCGCAGGGTCAGGCCGGTCTCGGCCCGCAGCGCCTCCACCGCGGCCTTCAGCACCGTGCGCGGACAGGCTGCCCACGCAGCACCGTCATGGGTGCGCGCGTCGCAGAGCACAAGGTCGAAGGCGGGCCCGCCGCCCTGCCCCTCCAGCGTCACATGGGCGGCGGGATCGGGGATCAGCCGGATTTCGCCCATCGGGCCGAAGGGATTGCCCTCGGGCAGCGCGTTCAGCGGACCGATGGTGTAGTTCGCGGGGACCCAGGGCAGCCCGCCCTCCATCGCCTCGGCCGTGCGGGCCTGGGGGACCGAGCGGCCGCGCAGGATGCCGTTCAGCTCCTGATACCCCAGAAACAGGAAATGCTCGCGCGCCATCGCGTCCCCCTAGCCCGCCGCCACGACGCGCGGCAGCACCCGCGCCATCACCCGCGCCAGCCGCGCCGCCCAATCCGCCTGTCCCGGCGCGTCGGTGATCAGATCCTGTCGGATCTCGATCTCCGCATGCAGAAGGCCCCGCGCCTCGGCATGGACCGGCACGGCATAGTCTACGGTGTCGTCCACGCCATAGGGCACGTTGCGGCCCACCTCCAGCCCCCCTTCCCCCTCCAGCTCCGCGATGAGCGCCCGCGCAAAGCGCGGATCGCGGTTCCAGAGCACGCCGACATGCCACGGCCGCGGGGCGGGATGGTCGCCATGGTGCGGCGTGAAGCTGTGGAGCGCGACCAGCACCGGCGGCCGCCCGGCGGCGAGGCGGGCCTCGATCTCGGCCGCGATGCGGGCGTGATAGGGGGCAAAGATCGCCGCCATCCGCGCGGCCCGATCGGCATCGGTCAGGGCAACATTGCCCGGCACCACCGTCCCGTCACTGACCGCGGCCATCGCGTCCGCCCGCCCCGGCTGGCGGTTGCAATCGACCACCAGCCGCGAATAGCGCTGGTGGATCAGCGTGGCATCGAGCGTCCGGGCGAGGCGGAGGCCCACCCCGAGGATCCCGATATCGATCGCGATGTGCCGCGACAGCGCGTCTGCGGGCAGGCCGAGCCCACCGAGCGCGCCAGGCACCGCCGCCCCGGCATGATCGGCGATCAGCAGGACCGGGCTCGTCCCCCCGGGCCGCTCGACCCCCACCGGATCGGGATCGCCGGGGCGAAGGAGCGAACGGGCGGCATCGGCAGGTGGCTGCGGCATCGGTCTGCCCAAAAATCCGTCAACACCTCCGTTTGAACATGGTTTTTCATCCCCGTCAATCATCGCCCTGCCCGAAAGATCATTGACACGCCCCGGCCTGCCTCCATACTCGGCATGGGGACAGGATGGGGGGCCATGGCAGCGCAGGAAACCGGCACGTCGCCCGCGCCGCTGCGGGCGCTCGCCGAGGCGGGGTTGCTCGCGCTGCTCGTGACGGCGGGGGTGGCACTCGCTTCTGCGTCCTTCGGACTGACCGGCAGCCGGGTCGCCACGATCTTCTGCGTGAACCTCTGCGCCGTCATCGCCTTTCAGGTCTTCAGCGGCAATTCGGGCATCGTGTCGTTTGGCCATACCGCGTTCATGGGGGCCGGGGCCTACATGTCGGCCTGGCTGACCATGCCGGGCTCGATGCTGCGCGTGACGCTGCCGAACCTGCCGGGATGGCTCGGCGGGTACGAGCTGCCTCTGGCCGCCTCGCTCGGCGTCGTGGCGGTGGCGGGGGGGGCGCTCGCGATCGTCTCGGGCCTTGCGGTCGGGCGGCTTTCGGGGGCGTCCGCGTCGATCGCGACCTTGGGGTTTCTCATCATCATCTATTCGGTGCTCGCCGCTGCGCGCGACTTCACCCGGGGCAACCAGGCGTTTTACGGTATCCCGCGGGTGACCGACGTGGTGGTGGCGACCGCGGCCGCGTGCCTCTTCATCCTGGTCGCCCGGCTCTACCGCGAAAGCCGTGCGGGGCTGATGCTGCGCGCGGTGCGCGACAACGAAACGGCGGCGGCGGCCTCAGGGATCGATCCGGTGCGGATGCGACGCATCGCCTGGGTGCTGTCGGGCGCGCTCGCCGCCGTCGCGGGGGCGCTTTACGGCCACATGCTGGGGGCGTTCACGCCCAAGGATTTCTACTTCGACCTCGCCTTCAGCCTCGTCGCGATGATGATCGTGGGCGGCATGGGGACGGTCACGGGGGCGGTGGGGGGCGTCGGCCTCGTCATGGCGTTGCAGGAGGGGTTGCAGCGGCTCGAGACGGGGTTCGTCCTCGGTCCCGTCACGCTGCCGTCGATGTTCGGGCTCCCGGTGGTCGGGGTCAGCGTCGCGATCCTGCTCGTGCTCCTGCTGCGTCCCGCGGGGCTTTTCGGGCGGCGCGAGCTTGGCTTGCCCGGCGGACTGTTCGGGCGCAGGCCCGCGCGCCCTGCCCCCCCGATGCCCGCCCCCGCTGCGCAGCCCCTGCGCCTGTCGGGCGTGACGAAGGCGTTCGCGGGCCTCGTCGCGCTGAACGATGTGTCCGCGGACATCCCGCCGGGCCGGATCACCGGGCTGATCGGGCCGAACGGGGCGGGAAAATCGACGTTGGTCAACAGCATCACCGGCCTCTCGCCCGTCACGGGGGGGAATGTGGCGCTCGGGACCCGGCGGCTCCACCTCGGCCCGCCCCATGCGGTGGCACGCGCGGGCGTGGCGCGGACATTCCAGAACATCCGGCTGTTCGAACGGCTGACGACGGAGGAGAACGTGATTGCGGCCGCGGTGGCCGCGGGGTTGTCCCTGTCCGATGCAAGGGCGGTCGCGGCGCGCGAGCTTGCGCGCATCGGCCTGACCCCGCTCGCCGACCAGCCCGCGGGCGCCCTGCCCTATGGCGCACGCCGCAGGCTCGAGATCGCGCGCGCCCTTGCGACGGGCCCCGCCTTCCTTCTGCTCGACGAACCCGCCGCGGGCATGAACCCCGAGGAGACGGCGGATCTCGCCGCGCGCCTGCGCGGCCTGCCGGGCGAACGGGGGGTGGGGATCGTGCTGATCGACCACGACCTCGGCTTCGTCCTGTCGCTCTGCGACCGGGTGATTGTCCTGAACCGCGGCGAGGTGATCGCCGATGCGGCGCCCTCGGCGGTCCAGACCGATCCCGCGGTGCTCGAAGCCTATCTCGGCACGCGTGCCTCCCGCGCGCCGATCCCCGCGACCGCGGAGGCGATACCGGATCCAGCAGGAAAGGAACGTACCCATGCCCCATCGTGAGCGCACCCGCCGCCGCCTCGCCGCCGCCACGGCCACCGTCGCGGCCACCGTCGCGGTCACCGTCGCGGCCCTGGGCCTGTCGGCAGGCGCGGGACTGGCCCAGGACTATGTCATCGGCGTCGCCGCCGCCCAGTCCGGGGGCCTCGCCCCGTTCGACCAGCCGTCCTATGCAGGGTTCAAGTTCTGCGTGGACGAGCTGAACGCCAAGGGCGGGATCGCGGGTAAGCATCCCATCGTGCTCGATGTGCGCGACACCCGCTCCGACATGGCCGAGACCGTGAAGTTCGCGCAGGAATTCGCGGACAAACAGGTAAACTTCATCGTCTCGCCCGCCGATGGCGACCCGACCATGGCCATGGGTCAGATCACCGGCCCGGCAGGCATCCCGACCATGACCCTGGCCGGGACCGCGCCGATCCTGACCCAGGTGAGCGAGTTCGTGTTCGGCAGCTACCCCGCCGACAACCAGCAGGCCGCGGTGCTCGGCGCCTATGCCGCAGAGCTCGGGTACAAGACCGCCTGGCTCCTCAAATCGCCCGACGTGCCTATACCCTGCTTGGCCCCGAATATTTCGGCAAGGTGTTCGAGGCCAAGGGCGGCACGGTGATCGGCGAGGGGTCATTCACCATGAACCAGCCCGATTTCTCGGCCATCGTGACCACGATCCAGGCGCTCGACCCCCAGCCGGACGTCATCATGACCTCGGCCTGGGAGCCGGACTTCCCGGCGTTCATCCGCGCGCTTCGCGGCGCAGGCGTCACGACCCCGGTAATGGGCGCCGACGTGCTCGATACCCCCACGGTGCGCGGCCTGGGCGCGGTGGTCGACGGGATCGTGCACACCTCGGGCGGCTTCGCTGAACCGGGCAGCGCGCATGCCGAATTCAACGCGCGGTTCGAGGCGGCGACGGGAACGGTCGCGGACACCAACTATGTGGTCAACGGCTGCGACATCGTGGGCATGATCGACACGGCCGTGCGGGCGGCGGGCTCGACCGAGCCCCAGGCCGTGCGCGACGCGATGGCGAACCTCGCCGACGTGCCGGGGATCATGTCGAGCTACACCTTCGCGGGCACCGACAGGATGCCGATGCGGGCGGTCGTGCTCGCACGCATCGAGGGCGGGCAGAAGATCTTCATCCGCCGCGAGATGCCCGACCCCGCCACCATGCCGGCGCCCTGAATGCAGGGCGAGCCGCCGATGCTGAGCGTTCGCGGCCTTCAGGTCCGCTACGGCGCGGTCGAGGCGGTGCGTGGCATCGACCTTGACGTCGGCCGGGGCGAGATCGTGGCCCTGCTGGGCGCGAACGGGGCGGGCAAGACCTCGACCCTCGCGGCCATCGCGGGCCTCGTCCCGGCGGCGGCGGGGATGGTCCGCCTCGACGGGGTGGCCATGACGGGCCTTCCCACCGAACGCCTGGCGCGGCAGGGCATCGGGCTGGTGCCCGAGGGGCGGCGGGTGTTCGCCGGACTGACGGTGGCCGAAAATCTCGCACTCGGGGGGGCCGTCCACGCCCCCGCGGCGGAACGGCGGGCGCGTCTGCGGGCGATGGAGGCGCGGTTCCCGATCCTGGGCGAGCGGCGCGACCAGAAGGCGGGCCTTCTGTCGGGGGGCGAGCAGCAGATGCTCGCCATCGCCCGCGCCCTGATGGCCGCACCCCGGCTTCTCCTGATGGACGAGCCGTCGCTCGGCCTTGCCCCCCAGATGGTCGAGCGGGTGTTCGACCTGATCGCAGCGCTTCGGGCCGAGGGGCTGACCATCCTGCTGGTGGAGCAGAACGTGCCCATGTCGCTCGACATCGCCGACCGCGGGATCGTGCTCGCCAACGGGCGCGTGGCCCTCGCGGGGCCCGCGCGCGAGCTTGCCGCGTCCGACGCCGTCCGCGGCGCGTATCTGGCGGCGTAGGATGGACACGCTCCTCCAGCAGACGGTCAATGCGCTCAGCCTGGGCGGGATCTATGCCCTGCTCGCTCTGGGGCTCGCCGTCGTCTTTTCCATCGTGCGGCTGATCAACTTCGCCCATGGCGAGGTGATGACGGTCGCGGGCTACGCGATCTGGTTTGCCCTGCTGCTCGCCCTGCCGGTCCCGGTCGCGATCCTCGCGGGGCTCGCCGTCGCGGTCCTTGCGGCCGTCGCGATGGAGCGGGTGGCGTTCCGCGCCATGCGCGGGGCGGACGTGACGAGCCTGCTCATCACGTCCTTTGCCGTCAGCGAAATCATCAAGGTCCTGTTCCAGAACGGCATCTCGGCCCGGCCGGTGCCGGTCGTCCTGCCGGGCTGGCTGACCGCGACCATCGATCTGGGTGCGGTGCGGGTGGGGATGATCTCGCTCGTCTCGATCGTCACCGTCGCGGCCTCGCTGGCGCTGCTCGGCCTGATCCTGCGGCGCACCACGCTCGGCATCGCCATGCGGGCTGCGGCCGAGGATTTCGCGGTGGTCCGGCTGATGGGGATAAGGGCGAACCATGTCGTGGCGCTCGCCTTCGCCATCTCGGGCGCGCTCGCGGGGGTCGCGGCGGTGCTCTGGGTGGCGCAGCGCGGGTCGGTCGATCCGCTAATGGGGGCGACCCCGGTGCTGAAGGCGTTCATCGCGACGGTGCTGGGGGGCCTCGGCTCGCTGCCCGGCGCGGTCATCGGCGGGTTTGTCGTGGGGGCGGTGGAGGTGTTCCTCCAGGGCTTCCTGCCCGAGGCGGCGCTGCCCTACCGCGAGGCGATCGCGCTGTCCGTCATCATCGGTCTGCTGGTCTGGCGCCCCGACGGACTGCGCCCGGCCGCGAACGTGAACCGCAGCTGAGCCGCGATGACCGTGCGCGCGCTGATCGAGACGCGCCTTTCCACGCTGTCGACAAGCGAGAAGCGGATCGCGCGGCTGGTTACCGAGAAATACCCCGTCAGTGCGCTCGGCGGGGTGGAGGATCTGGCGCGCCAGGCGCAGGTGAGCGCTCCGACCGTGACCCGCTTCGTCCGTCGGCTGGGGTTTCCGCGCTTCGTCGATTTCCAGCGCGCGATCCGCGCCGAGGTGCAGGAGGCCGAGGCCTCGCCCCTGGCGCTCCTGCGTCGCCATCAGGCGGCCCCGGCGCCCGGGGGACCCGAGGCGGATGCCGCGATGGTCGAGGACCTTGCCCACTCGCTCCGCCGCCTCGTCGCGCCGTCCATGACCCTGGCGCTCGACCGTGCAGCGGTGCTGATCGCCGATGCCCGCGCCCGGGTCTGGATGCTGGGCGGACGGTGGAGCGCGATCGCGGCCCAGTATCTCGCCTATCAGCTCTCGAGCCTGCGCGGCGAGGTGCATGTGCTGAGCCAGCCCGCATCGGGCGTGCGCGAGGACCGGATCGCCGATTTCACCCGCCGCGACCTGATTGTGGTCTATGACTTTCGCCGCTACCAGCCCGACACGATCGCGTTCTGCCGCACCGCGCGGACCCGCGGGGTGCGCATCGTGCTCTTCACCGATCCCGAGCTGTCGCCGATCTGCGACCTGGCCGAGGTGACCCTGCCGGTCGAGGTCGCGACGACCTCGCCGCTCGACACGCTCGTCCCCGCGCTTGCGGCCACCGACGCGCTGCTCGCGCGGCTCGTCGCGCGGCTGGGGGCGTCCGCGACGCGGCGGCTCGCGATGCTCGAGACGCTGCGCCGGTCGGCAGGCGAGGGGCGCTGATGCCCCCGCTTGCCCCGCGCGCCCCGCCCGCCTTACCATGGCCAGACCCCAGACCCGAGGACCCACCATGCCGCTTGCCCCCCTTCCCGCCATTGACGCGCCGGGCGGCGCGTACCGCGAACGCGCGATCGACCCGCGGCGCACCGCGCTCCTGTCCATCGACATGCAGAACGCCGAATGGACCGCGGCACGAATGGAGGCGGCCCGCGTGCCCGGGTCGGCCACGGCGGACGAGCGCTATTTCCTCGACCGGGTCGGGACCCTCCTGATCCCCAACCAGCAGCGGCTCCAGGCCGCGGCGCGCAAGGCCGGGATCGAGGTCATCTACACCACGATCGAGAGCTACACGCTCGACGGGCGCGACCGCAGCCTGGATCACAAGATCTCGAACCTGTTTTTTCCCAAGGGCTCGTGGGAGGCCAAGGTGATCGACGCCGTCGGACCCGCACCCAACGACATCGTCATCCCGAAGACATCCTCGGGCATCTTCAATTCCACCAACATCGACTACGTGCTGCGCAATCTCGGCATCGAGTACCTGATCATCTACGGCATCTGCACCGATCAATGCGTGGAATGCGCGATCCGCGATGCGGCGGATCGCGGGTTCCTCGTCACCCAGGTCGAGGATGCCTGTGCCGCGAACGAGGAACGCCGCCACCTGGTCTCCATCGACCAGATGAAGGGCCATTACTGCCGCACCCGCACCACCGACGAGATCATCGCCGAGATCGAGGCCCTGACCCGGGCCCGGGTCGAGGCCTGAGCCGACACCCGAGCTGCGGCTGAGCCGGGCTCAGAACAGCTTCCACTGCTCGGGTTCCCAGGCATAGGTATCGCCGCGCCGGGCGACGTGACCGAAGCCGGGGAAGGGCATGTGCGTGCCCGCCACCAGCAGCCGGTCCGCGGCGGCCATGTCGAACACCCGGCGACGGGTGGCGGCCGCGACGGCGCTGTCGGTGTCGAACACGATCCCGCTGTCAGGATGGGTGAACTGCATTGGCGCGAGCGCCGTGCTGTCGCCCCAGAGCAGGAGGTCCGCATCCCCCGAGCTGACCCGGTAGCCGGTATGGCCCGGCGTATGCCCCGGCAGCGCCACGGCCGACAGCCCGGCGCCAAGGTCGGCGTCACCCTCGAACGGCATCACCCGGTCGCCATAGGCGCCGAGCACGGCCTGGGCGAGCGCAAACCACGGCTTGACCGCGTCGGGTGCGGCACCCGCGATGGCCGCATCGCTCCAGTACGCCCGCTCGGGTGCGCTCACGTGCAGCGTGGCCCGGGGAAAGACCGCCGCGCCGTCCGCGACCAGCCCGCCGACATGGTCGGGGTGCAGGTGGCTGACGACGATCCGGGTCACCGCCGCGGGGTCGGTTCCGGTCGCGGCGAGGGTCGCGGCGAGATGCCCGGCGGTCGGACCGAGCGAGGCCCCCGCGCCACCATCCATCAGGGTCACCGTGTCGCCCTGCCGGATCACGTAGGCGGTGATCGGCAGCGGGATCGCCGCCGCGGTGTCGAGCGCCGCCGCCTCCATCGTGGCCAGAAGATCGGCGGCGGGTAGCGCTGTCACCCAGGCTTGCTCAAGCAGGAAGTAGCCGTCCAGCAGCACCGTCACCTCGGCCTCGCCGACGCGGCGGGTGTAGCTGACGACCCGCGGCGCAGTGCCGGCGGGGGTGGCGGCGCGCGCGGACGGGGCGCGGACAAGCGGCGCGATCGTGGCCGTGGCGGCGGCCGTGGCCGTGGCGGTGGCGGCGAGCCCGGCCATCAGGCCGCGGCGGGACAGGGTCGGGGACATGGCTCTCTCCTGTTTATGCGCCCGGCGGGCGAGCGCGAATGGATAGGGGACGCCCTCGGGCGCCACCGCATGTGTAGGCCGTGTGGGAGGGGTGCGAAAAGCGCCCCCCATGCACCACGGTCGTGCGGGTTGCGCAGGAACGAGCCCGCCGTCCGGGACCGCGTCGTCGGCACTGTCCGGCACGGCGGACCGACCGGCCAGGCCGCGACCCGGACTGGCCCACGCGGGCTAGTCGCGCAGCAGGTCGAACATCAGGGCAAAGAACCGCGCAGCATCGACCCCGCAGGCGACATGCGCGTTGTCGGGCTCGCCCCGGCCGCCCCAGAACTCCGCCACCGTGGCGCCGTGGGTGTGGGTGCCCGACAGCTCGACCGCCACATGGGCGGGCCGGGTCCGGATCAGGGTGGGATCGATCACGGCGGCAAGCGCCAGCGGGTCGTGCATCGCGCCCCCCACGCCCATGGCCGTGCGGTGGCGCGTCTCGTAGTAGCGCAGCCAGTCATGGACGAGCCGGCCGAGCGCAGTGTCGATCGTGGCAAGTTCCTCGTAATGGGGCGCCTCGATCAGCACCTGCATGGTGACGTCGAGGCCGACCATGGTGATCGGCACGCGGGCGTCGAGCACGATCTGCAGCGCCTCGGGATCGCAGAACGCGTTGAACTCGGTCGGCGCGATGATGTCGGACTGCCGCCAGTAGACCCCGCCCATCCAGACGAGCTGCCCGATCCGCGCGAGCGCCTCGGGGTGCTTCAGGCCCAGCAGCCCGAGGTTCGACAGCGGGCCGGTCGCCACCACCGTCAGCAGGTCGGGTGCTGCCATCAGCCGCTCGGCCAGGAAATCGACCGCGTGCTGGGTGACCGGCCCCCGGGTCGCCGCGGGCAGGTAGGGCGAACCCTCAAGCCCGCTCGGCCCGTCGGCGACGCCGAGGACGAGCGGGCGCGCCAGCGGGCGGTGGCAGCCCTGCGCCACCGGGACATCGCCGGCGCCGATGAAATCCAGGATCCGCAGCGCGTTGGCGGTCGTCCTGTCGATCCCGGCATTGCCGCAGGTGGTGGTGACGCCCAGAAGCTCGATCGCGGGCGATCGGTGCGCCATCACCAGCGCGATGCCGTCGTCATGCCCGGGATCGCAGTCAAAGAGAATGGGGATGGGCATCGCTCTCTCCCTCACGCGGGCCGGGCGTCGTGCGCCTGCACCGACGTAAAGAGGGCGCGCAGCGCCCGCCCGTCGATGTCCATGGCGATCCGCGTCGTCTGCGGCCCGCCGCCCGGCAGGATGTGGCGACCGAGATGCGCACAGATCTGCCCGCGGGCGAGCCCGCCGTCGAGCACCACGTCGCAGAATACGGGCGGGCCGAGCGTCGCAAGATAGGGTCGCGCGGCGAGCGCCACCGCGATCACGTCGCCCATCGGCAGGCCCTCGAGACCGAGGACCGTCTGCCCGACGTCGATATAGGCCGGGAAAACCCGCGCGAGCGCCTCCACCACCCGGTCGCCCGCGCAGGCGGCGACCAGATCGGCGATATCGTTGCGGGTCAGCATGCTCGCCGCCGCGCGGTTGTCCTCGCAGGCGTCGAGGGGGACGAGGATCTTCGGCACATCGGCCGCCAGCGCGATCCGCGCAGCCTCGGGATCCGCGCGGATGTTGTATTCGGCCAGCGGCGTCACGTTGCCCGGGGTGGCGAAGGCGCCCCCGCGGACCACCAGCCGCTTCAGCGCCCCCGCAAGCCGCGGCTCCTGGAGGAGCGCCAGTGCCACGTTGGTCACCGGGCCCGTCGTCACCAGGGTGATCTCGCCCCGCGCGCCCATCACCGTCGCGATGATGAAATCGACCGCATGGCCCGGGGTCGCGGGCCGCATCGCCGCCGGGGCGGCGAGGTCTGCGAACCTGCGCCCGAACCGGGGGGTCAGGTGCTGGTCGAGACGTGCCAGCGCCGCACCGTCCGCCACGGCGGTCCCGACGATGGGCCGCCAGGCCCCAGCATGGACGGGCACGTCGTCGCGTCCGGCAAGCGCAAGCGTGCGCACCGCGACCGCCGTGACCTGCCCGACCGCCCCCGCCGCCCCCATGGCGGTCGTCACCCCCTCCAGCCGGATGTCGGGCCAGGCCGCGGCAAAGAGGATGCCGAGGATATCGTCCCCCGCCGCGGCGACGTCGAGGATGATGCGCTCCATCGCTCAGGGCTCCCGCGCCGGCCGGGCGGGCGCGCCGCGCGTGCCCCCCACCGTTTCATCCACCGACTGTCCCATCGTCTTGCTCACCGGCCCCGACGGCTCTGGCACAGATGCGTGAAAAACAGTGCAAACGCCATCGCAACGGGCCATGCGGGCGCCACCGGATGCAAGGCCGCGGATCCCGACCCGCGGCGCGCGTGGGCTGGCACCGTTGCACCCCCCGCGCGCCGTCCCCGGCTGGCGCCGCCCGGGCACAGGTACGGTCCGCCAACAGCCCCAGGGGATACGGGCAACGTTGGCATCTGCGGGACCTGACACCATCGGCCCCTTCACGCCGGGCCGGGGCGTGCGCAGCGGTGCGATGGGGCTGCGCGCCGGGCAGGCGTTAGGGCGGGGCAAGGCTGTAGGTGAGCGCAAGCGCATAGACCGTGGCGATGCCCCGCCCGTCGGTCTCGATCGCGATTTCGGCAGGGGCGGCGCCGGAGGGCGCGGCCAGGTGCGGGGCCAGCTCTGCGCCGAGATCACCGTCCCGGTCCGCCAGGGCGACCGCGGTGCCGCCGACGCTGAGGTGCAGCGCGGTCCGCCCCCCGTCCGCCACACCGGGCACCGCGGGGGCGAGGCGGGTCACGGCCGGCACCGGACCGGGGGCCAGCAGAGACCAGGCCCCACCCGCGCTGCGAGCCGCGATCCCCTGGGCTGCGGGGGTCGAGAGCACCGCCCGGCCCGATGTCAGGCGCAGCCCGGCCCAGACCGGGCCGGCGGGGCAGAAGGCCGGCGCGGGAAACCGCGCGGCGACCATGGCGGCGGGACCGGGGACGAGGGTCAGGACCTCGCTTTCCGCCCGGACCGGGCCGGGCGCACCGCGCAGGTCGTCCCAGAGCACGAGGCGCAGCGCCGTTCCCGCCACGATCGCCGCGAGCGGCGCGGCAAGGCCCGCGACCGCCTCGGGCACCGCCAGATCCACGCGCAGGGCGACGGCCTCGCCCGGGTCGAGCCCGAGCCCCAGCATACCCGGCGCGGGTGCCTCCGCCCCCGCGGCGGACGCGGACCCCTGCCCCGACGTTCCGCCCTGGGGCCGCCAGGACAGGCGCAGCGCCGCCGTTTCGGGCCGCGCCCCCGCGGGCAGGGTGAAGCCGACGGCGCGGCGGCCGGGGAACCGCAGCACGGCCTTGTCCGCCCCCACCCCGTTCGGCGCCCCGTTCTGCGACCCATTCGGGGCGATCAGGGCCGAAAGCCGCCAGTCGAGGGCGAAGGCCGTAACCTCGGCCGCGGACGGGGCATCGTCCTCGAGCGCGAGTTCGAGCGCGATCTGCGCAGGCAGGATCCCGCCGTCGCCCAGGCGGGCCACGCCCTCGGCCAGCGCCGACGCGAGCCGGTCGCCCCAGGCGCCGATGGCCGGAAAGA
>JANNOT010000463.1:0-5505 GCA_031399375.1 Paraoceanicella sp. | reverse complement strand
CGCTCAACACGCCCCATGGCGACCGGGCGTTCTCGATCCTGCTCCTGCAGGATCTCGCCATCGTGCCGCTCTTCGCGCGCGCCTCCCTGCTGGGGCCCGGCACGAGCGGCGAGGGGACGCCGCTGCTGGACGCAGGCATCGCGGTCGGGGCGGTCGTGGCGCTCTATGTCGGGCTGCGCTTTGGCTTGCCGCCCGCCTTCGCCTACATCGCGCGGACCAAGACGTCCGAGATCTTCACGGCCGCCGCACTTCTCGTCGTCATCGTCTCGGCGCTCCTGATGGACCTCGTCGGGCTCTCCATGGCGATGGGGGCATTCATGGCGGGGCTGGTGCTGGCCGACAGCGAGTTCCGCTTCCAGCTCGAAAGCGACATCGAGCCGTTCCGTGGGCTTCTGCTCGGGCTCTTCTTCATGGGGTTCGGGATGACGGTGGACTGGAGCCTCGTCGTCGACAACTGGTGGATCGTGATCGGGGGGGCGATCGGGCTGTTCGGGTTGAAATCGCTCCTCCTCTTCGGTCTGACCCGCGTCGTGGGGTCGGACGCGCGGGACGCGGTCCGCATCGCCGCGACGATCGGCCAGGGCGGCGAGTTCGCATTCGTGATCGTGAGCTTGTCGGCGGGATCGGGGCTGATGACCGAGGAGCTCGCCTCGATCCTGTCCGCCGTCGTGACGCTGTCCATGGCGCTGACGCCCATCGCGGTTGCGCTCGCTGACCGCTGGCCGGTCGCGGGCGAGGACGGGCGCGAGGGGATCAAGGACGCGTCCGAGGCGGGCCCCGCGCGGGTGATCGTGGCGGGGTTCGGCCGCGTGGGCCAGGTGGTCGCACGGGTGCTGAGCCTGCGGGGTTACGACATCACCCTGATCGACAATTCGCCGCGCCGGATCCGAATGGCCCGCAATTTCGACCGGCAGGTCTATTACGGCGACGCGACGCGCCCGGACGTGCTCGCCTCCGCCGGGGCGGCCGAGGCGGACATCATCTTTCTCTGCATCGACGACCGCGACGGGGCTCGCACGGCCGTAGAGCGGCTGCGCGAGCATTTCCCGCGCGCGAAGATCTTTGCCGAGACCTATGACCGGTTCTCGGAGATCGAGATGTGGGAGGCGGGGGCGGATTTCGTGGTGCGCGAAACGCGAGAGAGCGCCATCCTGCTTGCCCGCACCGCGCTCGAGGTTCTTGGCGACGGCGCCGTGGCCGACGACATCGTCGAGGAGTACCGCCGCACGGACATGGAGCTTCTGGGCACCCAGGCTGCCGAGAAGTCGGAGAAGGCGATGGAGCGGATGCGCCAGAGCTATGCGGTCGATATCGGCGGCCATCCGGTGCGGCCCCCGGTGAGGGAGCCGCAGAAGGCGCTCAGCGAATGAACGTGCCGCGGTTGAGCTCGGCAAGCGCCTGCCGGATCTCCGCCTCGGTGTTCATCACGATGGGGCCGTACCACGCCACCGGTTCCTTGATCGGCTTGCCCGAGACGAGCAGGAACCGGATCCCCGCCTCGCCCGCCTGCACCACAACCTCGTCGCCCCGGTCAAAGAGCACGAGGCTGCGGTTTCCGCTCGTCTCGCGCAGGTGGACCTCCTGCCCGTTGGGCAGTTCCTTTTCGGTCAGCACCCCGAACGGGTCGGACGTGTCGCGGAACGTGCCCGATCCGGCGAAGATATACGCGAACGCGTTGCGCTCCACCTCGACCTTGAAGGTCTTGCGCTTGCCCGGCGGGACCGAGATGTCGAGATAGCGCGGGTCCGCGGCGATCCCGTCCACCGGCCCGCGCTTGCCCCAGAAGTCACCGCAGACCACCCGCACCACCGTGCCGTCATCCTCGGTCACCACCGGGATGTCGGACGAGGCCACGTCCTGGTAGCGTGGCTGGGTCATCTTCAGCCCCGAGGGCAGGTTGGCCCAGAGCTGGAACCCGTGCATCCGCCCCTCGGCGTCGCCGCGCGGCATTTCCTGGTGCAGGATGCCCCGTCCGGCCGTCATCCACTGCACGTCGCCCGCCTTGAGCGCGCCGGAATTGCCAAGGCTGTCGGCATGGTCCACCTCGCCCGCCAGCACATAGGTGATCGTCTCGATCCCCCGGTGCGGGTGCCAGGGGAAACCCTTTTCGTAGTGGCGCGGCACGTCGTTGCGGAAATCGTCGAACATCAGGAACGGGTCCACGTCCGTCACCTCGCCATGGGCGAAGGCGCGGTGCAGGCGCACCCCGGCCCCCTCCATCGTCGGGCGGGCATCGACCGTATCCCTGACAGCGCGGATCGACATGGCATGTCTCCTTGGTTGTACGTCTTGGCGTGACAGATGGCGTGGCCTGCGCACCGGCACCAGCCGACGGCGTGGCACGGTTTGTCGCGCGGGTCGCACCAATCCCTAGATCAGCAGGCCCATCAGACGGTCATCCTCGGTGATGTCCTGGTGGCCGAGGCCGGCCTGTTCCATCCGCGTGCCGAGCGTTGCGAACCCCGCCGCGTCGCCCGACTCGATCCCGATCAGGACCGAGCCGAAACTGCGGGCGGATTTCTTGAGATATTCGAACCGGGTGATGTCGTCCTGCGGCCCGAGCAGTGTCAGGAAGTCGCGCAGGGCACCCGGACGCTGGGGCATCTGGACGATGAAGTACTTCTTGCGGCCCGCATGGCGCAGCGCGCGCTCGCGCACCTCGGGCAGGCGCTCGAAATCGAAATTCCCGCCCGAGGCGATGCAGACGATCGTCCGCCCGTCCCGCTCGGCTGGCGACAGATCGCGCAGCGCGTCGATGGCAAGCGCACCGGCGGGCTCCAGCACCACGCCTTCGATGTTGAGCATGTCGAGCATGGTGGCACAGAGCCGGTTCTCCGGCACGCGCAGAACGGTTTCGGGAGCGAACCGCGACAGGGCCGCGAACGGCCGCGCCCCGATCCGCGCGACCGCCGCCCCGTCGACGAAAGCCGAGATGCGCGGCAGCGTCACCTGCACCCCCGCGCTTAGCGCGGCATGGAGGCTTGCTGCCGTGTCGGGTTCGACAAAACGGAACGCCGTGCGTGGGGCCCGGGCGGCGGCGTAGGCGGTGACCCCGGCCGCGAGGCCGCCGCCCCCCACGGGCAGCAGGATGAGGTCGGGGCGGGGCAGGGCGCTCAGGATTTCGACCGCGACGCTCGCCTGCCCCAGGATCGTGTCGTCGGCGTCGAAGGGCGGCACGAATTCCGCCCCGGTCTCGACGGCGATGCGCGTGGCCTCGGCCAGGCTTTCGTCCACGGTGTCGCCGAACATGCGGATCTCGACCGCGCCCTCGCCGAAGCTGCGGGTCTTCAGGATCTTCTGTTCGGGCGTCGTGACGGGCATGACGACAAGGCCCGCGCGCCCGAAATGGCGGCAGGCAAAGGCAAAGCCCTGGGCATGGTTGCCCGCCGACGCGCAGACGAACCGGGCCCGGTCCGGCGTCCGCCGCAGCGCGGCCGAGATGTAGGTGAACGCGCCGCGGAGCTTGTAGGACCGCACGGGCGAGAGATCCTCGCGCTTCAGCCAGACTTCTGCCCCGAAGCGGTCCGACAGATAGGCGCTGCGCTGGAGCGGCGTCGGGCCCATGACCTCGCGCAGGGCCAGGGTTGCGGCATCGGCACGCGCGGCGAAATCGGACAACGGAGACGGCCCAACCTTCCTGAGGCGAGGGGGGTGCGCGACGAAAACTTAACCCTCTTGGGCTACCCGATAGCGAACTGGAGGTGCGGATGCAAAAGCTTCGGGCGTCGTGGGTCGGCGGGATGCTGGCGGTCTGCTGCCTTGCACAGGCGGCCCTTGCGCTCTCGGGACTGCCCGTGGCCGCGGCGGTGGCCGCCTGCGTCGGCCTGGGGCTCGTGCTCGGGCAGCGCCGTGTCGCGCCCGCGCTCATGGCCCTCCCCGTCGCCGAACCGGCTCCCCCGCCCGCCGAGCCTGCCGCCCCGCCACCGGCGCCCGTTCTGGGACCTGCGCTTCGCGCGGCCTTCGCACGGGTCGCGGACGGGGATTTCGGCGCACGCCTCGGGCCTGAGGTCGAGGCGGAGATCGCCGGTCCGCTCAACGCAGGGCTGGCCGAGCTGCAGACCGCGATCGACGAGATCCTCGCGCTCGCCGACCTTCTGGCCAGCGGCGACCTGACGGCGCCTGCCAATGGCGACTACAAGGGCAACCTGCGCCTGCTGCGCGACGCCTTCAACGGGATCCAGGCGGGGCTGCGCGACATCATCCTGCACGCCCTCGCCTCGGCCGACGAGATCCGCACCCAGAGCATCGAGATTGCGGCCGCGGCGACCCAAAGCCTGGACGCAAGCGCCGCACAGTCGGCCTCGGTCGCGGGCGTCACCCAGTCGCGCCATGCGCTGGAGGCCGCGGTGGACCGGGTCCGCGCCAGCGTGACGGCCGTGCGCGAGGAGATCGGGGCGGCGCGCAGCGAAAGCGCCCTGGCCGAGACGGTGCGGGCCCGCGCGATGGACTCGATCTCCCGGCTGCAGAAGGATACCGGCCAGATCGGCTCGATCCTCCAGGTCATCGACGCGATCGCGATGCAGACCAACCTGCTCGCTGTCAACGCCTCGATCGAGGCGGCGCGCGCGGGCGCTGCCGGGCGCGGCTTTGCGGTCGTCAGCACCGAGGTCCAGGCCCTCGCGGGGCGCTCGGCCAAGGCGGCATCGGAGATCCGCGCCATTGTCAGCGGCTCGCTCGGCACAGCCGCCGACTGCGCGCGCGACGTGGCGGCCTGCAACGCGCTGATCGGCGCCCTCGTCGTGCGGATCGCCGCGACCGAGACCGCCTCCACCCGCATCGAGGCCGCTTGCGACGAGCAGGTCGCGGCCCTGGCCGAGACGGGGGCCGAGATCGGGACGCTGGCGGACCTTGCCCGGGCCGGAGAGGCGATGGCCGAGCGGGTGGCAGCGACCGCCCAGTCGCTCGACCACGTGTCCGCCCGTCTCCACGACGAGCTCGAACGCTTCCGCCTGCATGACGAGGTCATGGAGCGCGAGGTCGTTGTGCGTGCCAATGAGATCGCCCGGCGGTTCGAGGCGGCGATCGCCCAGGGGCAGATTACGCGCGATGCGCTCTTCTCCACCGCCTATAGCCGCGACGGGACGGCCGAGCCGCCCCAGTTCAGCACGCCCTTCACCGCGCTCACCGACCGGCTCCTGCCGCCCATCCTCGAATCGGCGCTCGACATCCATGGCGGCGTCGTCTTCTGCGCCGCGGTCACCCGGGACGGCTTCCTGCCGACCCACAACGCCAAGTTCTCGCAGCCTGCCGGGCCGGACCCGGTCTGGAACACCGCCCATGCCCGCAACCGCCGTTTCTTCCGCGACCGCGTGGGCCTTGCCGCCGGTCAGTCCCGCGCACCGGTGCTGTTTCAGGCCTATCGGCGGGACATGGGCGGGGGACGGTTCGTGACGATGAAGGACGTGAGCGCCCCCATCACCGTGGAGGGCCGCCACTGGGGCGGCCTGCGCATCGGGTATCGCCCCGCCGAGGACATCGCCGCCGCCCGCAGCGCCGCCTGACCGC
>JANNOT010000004.1:0-4670 GCA_031399375.1 Paraoceanicella sp. | reverse complement strand
TGCACCATGAAATGGCAGCCGATGCCCGCATAGGCGCGCGACCCCTCGGGCACCTTGGTCGAGGAATTGTGCGGGCAGCCCGAGCAGAAATAGGGCAGGCGCGCCGCGATCTCGGGCGCGTTGTCGCCATGCACCGCCTCGTCGAGCCGTCCGAGTGCGGCGCGCGCGGCGTCCGGGCAGGCGCCCTCACCCTCCAGCACCCGGCCGAGCGCGCGGGCGACCAGCACGGGGTCGAGCGCCATCTTCACGGTAAAGAGCGTCTCGCCCGCCTCGTCCTTCCACCCCAGCACGCGTACGCCGGTGCGGTCGTTGAAGAGAGCCTCCTTGATCTGGACCTCGAGGAGCTTGCGCTTTTCCTCGACCACCACGATCAGGTCGAGCCCCGCCGCCCAGTCACGGAACGATGTCATGTCGAGCGGCCAGACCATGCCCACCTTGTAGGTCGTGATCCCGAGCCGCGCGGCCTCCACCGCGTCGATGCCGAGAAGGTCGAGCGCGTGCACGACGTCGAGCCAGACCTTGCCCGACGCCACGATCCCGATGCGGGCGCCCGCCTGCCCCAGCACGCGCCGGTCGATGCGGTTCGCCCGCGCGAACGCCTCGGCCGCGAAGCGCTTGTGGTCGTGCAGCCGCGCCTCCTGCGGGATCCTGTCGTCGCCGAGGCGGATGTTCAGCCCGCCCACGGGCATGGGGAAGTCGGTCGGGGTGACGATCTCGATCCGCTCGGCCCGGCCGTCCACGACCTCGGTCACCTCGATGGTGTCCTTGACCGCCTTCAGCCCGACCCAGCAGCCGGAATAGCGGCTGAGCGCCCAGCCGAGGATACCGTAATCGAGCACCTCCTGCACGCCCGCGGGGGACAGGATGGGGATCAGCGCGTCCACCATCGCGAATTCGGAATGATGGAGGGTGGTGGAGCTTTCGCCGGTATGGTCGTCGCCCATCACCGCGATCACCCCGCCATGGGGCGACGTGCCGGCCATATTGGCGTGGCGGAACACGTCGCCGCACCGGTCCACCCCCGGTCCCTTGCCGTACCAGAGGGCAAAGACCCCGTCGAACCGCCCCTCGCCCCGCAATTCGGCCTGCTGGGTGCCCCAGCACGCGGTCGCGGCCAGATCCTCGTTGAGCCCGGGCTGGAACACGACATCGGCGGCGGTCAGCACCTTGACCGCCTTCTGCATCTGCTGGTCCACGCCCCCGAGCGGGGACCCGCGATATCCCGAAACGTACCCGGCCGTGTTCACGCCCGCCGCGCGGTCCCGCGCCTTCTGCATCAGGGGCAGGCGGACCAGCGCCTGGATGCCGCTGAGCAGCACCTGGGGCTCCGAAAGGCTCAGGCGGTCGTCGAGCGAGACGGGGCGAAGCTCCATGGTCATCCTCCCTGACGGGGTCCCGCACGCGGTTGTCCCCGCATGTCTGCTGCCGATGAAGGTAAGCGTTCTTGACCTATCAAGTCAACACCTTCCCGAAGCCGGGCTAGTAGCGCGTCAGCACCGCGGCCACCGTTTCAAGCGATACCGCAGCCCGGGCGACCCGCTGGGCTGCGGGCTGGCAGATGGCGGGAAGCACCGTGTAGCCCCGCGCGCAGCGGGCGGCGGCCAGCACCACCGACTTGTCGCGCGCCACATCCGCCTTGAAGGCCGCGAACCTGCCCCCCTTCTGCCAGCCGTCCACGGTCCGCAGGACCTGCGCGCAACTGACCCCCTGCCCCCTCAGCGCCTCGCCGAGCACGGGCGGCTGGTAGGTGGAGGCGCAGAGCTTCCACAGCACGTCGGCCATCACCACCGGAAAGAGGCCGATCATCGGGCGGTAGCGCGGGGCAAGCCCCTCATACCCGAAGGCGACCGCCTCGGGCGGCCAGAATTCATACGAGATCAGGAAGCTGTCGGGATCGACGGTCTGGGCGCGGTAGACCGGCGGCATGTAGCCCGCAGGGATCGGGGGGATCGCCGTGCCGGGGGGCAGGAACACCAGCGCATGGGTCCCGTCCAGCACCGGCTGGCCCGCCGCATCGAGCGGGATCGCGATCATGCGGATCCCCACGGCCTCGCGGAAGATCCGCACCTTCACCGTGCGTCCGGGAAACCGCAGGAGGCCCTCTGCCGCGGTCCCGCGGTCCTCGGCCAGGAATTCCGCCGTCTCGCCGTTCGAATCGGTGAACCGACCCTCCAGCCCGCCCCGCGCGGCCCGCAGCTCCAGCCGCATCCCCTCCGCCTCCGCCGCCCCGGCATAGGTCCCGGCCAGCCCGGCCACCTCGGCCCGCGCCACGAGCGGCAGGACGAGCAGGACCAGAAGCAGCAGCGCAGGGCGCATGTTCACGAAAATTCCCCCTGCCACGCGGGCATGACCCTTGGCATATAGCCACAAACCTGCACGATTGTGCAGCAAAAGACCCGACAGGAAAGCGTGAACGCATGGGAATGGCGATGGATTGGGACCGGCTGCGGGTGTTTCACGCCGTGGCGGACGCAGGCAGCCTGACCCATGCCGGCGAGACGTTGAACCTGAGCCAGTCGGCCGTGTCGCGCCAGATCCGGCATCTGGAGGATGCGCTGGCGACCACGCTCTTCCACCGTCACGCCCGCGGGCTGATCCTGACCGAACAGGGCGAGATGCTGTTCGAGGCGACCAAGTCGATGGTCAAGCGGCTCGACAGCGCGACCGCGCGGATCCGCGACGCGGATGACGGGGTGTTCGGCGACCTGCGCGTGACGACCACGACGGGGTTCGGCACGCTCTGGCTCGCACCCCGGCTCGGGCGGCTTTATGACCAGTACCCCCACCTGAAGATCCAGCTCCTGCTCGAGGAGCGCGTGCTGGACCTGCCGATGCGCGAGGCGGACGTGGCGATCCGGATGAAGGAGCCGAGCCAGGCCGACATCATCCGCCGCCGCCTGATGGACATCCGCATGCGGTTCTTCGCCTCTCGCCGCTATCTCGCCGCGCGCGGCGTGCCGGAGGCGGTGGCCGACCTTGCCCGCCACCGGCTGGTGTTCTTTACCACCGAAAGCCCCCAGGTGGCGGCCGGGCGGCGCTGGCTCGAGACGTTTCTGGAGGTCGATCACGCCTCGCGCCTGTCGATCAACAACTACTTCGGCGTGCTGCAGGCGGTGCAGCACGGGCTCGGCATCGGGGCGTTGCCGGAATACGTCGCCCATGACAACCCAGACCTGGTGAACGTGCTGCCCGGCGAGTTTTCCGACACGATCCCGGTCTATTTCGCCTACGCGCAGGAGTTGCGATCCTCCAAACGGGTCGAGGCATTTCGCGAATTCGTGCTGGCCGAGATCCAGGATTATCGCAAGGGCGCGGCGGCCTGATCAGCCATGCATGCCAGCGATATCAGCCATGATGCCTGTCGAAGCAGCAGGATCGCCCTTGATCGGTCTCCGAGACCGGCCTATCTCTAAGCCCGACAAGCAGGGGTGCAACAGTGTTGCCTCCGCGGCACGGCTGGACCCCTCGCATGTCACCTCCCTGTTGGACTTGGGCCGGGCTCTGCTCGGCCTCTTTTTTTGGCGGTGACGCACGCGCTGCGTGCAGGGCGGGTTAAGCGTTTGGCGACACGCCTCCGCTAGCACGGTGGATGGGCGGCGCTTTCCCCGCTTCCGCCCGCCCCCGGCACCCACTAGAAGGGCGACCACCGCATGTTTGAGGAGCGCCCGGTGTCCGAGCCCGCCGTCACACCTTCCCTCGCCGAGCGCCACGGGCTGAAGGCGGACGAGTACCAGCGCATCCTCGATCTGATCGGGCGCGTCCCGAGCTTTACCGAGCTCGGCATCTTCTCGGCCATGTGGAACGAGCACTGCTCGTACAAGTCATCGAAGAAATGGCTGCGCGGGCTGCCCACGACCGGGCCGCAGGTGATCCAGGGCCCCGGCGAGAATGCGGGCGTGGTCGATATCGGCGACGGTCTTGCGGTCGTCTTCAAGATGGAAAGCCACAACCATCCGAGCTTCATCGAGCCGACCCAGGGGGCCGCCACGGGCGTGGGCGGGATCCTGCGCGACGTCTTCACGATGGGCGCGCGTCCGATCGCGGCGATGAACGCGCTCAGCTTCGGCAGCCCGCGTCACAAGCGGACCCGGGCGCTGCTGGCGGGGGTCGTGGCGGGGATCGGCGGCTACGGCAACGCCTTCGGCGTGCCGACGGTGGGGGGGGAACTGCGCTTTCACCCCGCCTATGACGGCAACTGCCTGGTGAACGCCTTTGCCGCCGGGATCGTGCGGACCGATGCGATCTTCCACTCCGCCGCCTCCGGCGTGGGGATGCCGGTGGTCTATCTGGGGGCCAAGACGGGGCGCGACGGAGTGGGCGGGGCCACCATGGCCTCGGCCGAATTCGGCGCGGGGGTGGAGGAGATGCGCCCCACGGTACAGGTCGGCGACCCCTTCACCGAAAAGCGCCTGCTCGAGGCCTGCCTCGAACTGATGGCCTCGGGCGCCGTGATCTCGATCCAGGACATGGGCGCCGCGGGCCTCACCTGCTCGGCGGTCTCCTGGCGGGCCAGGATTCTCAGCGCCTGTTCCTGTTCGGGATTGAGCGTGCGCGGAGTCCGGTCCATCACCGCCAGGTCACCACTCAACTGGAACTACGCCGGCATCTCTTTGAACTGGCGAGGAGCATCGAGGACCATAAGAGGACGGAGGACCGGCTGCGGATTTCCG
>JANNOT010000461.1:0-1723 GCA_031399375.1 Paraoceanicella sp. | reverse complement strand
GATCGCGTTCAGCCCGTCGCCGAGGCCGACGGTCGTCGTCGTCTTGCCCTCGCCCGCAGGGGTCGGGTTGATCGCCGTCACCAGGATCAGCTTGCCGTCGGGCCGGTCGGCCAGGGCGGACAGGAACGCGGCCGACACCTTTGCCTTGTCATGGCCGAAGGGCAGGAGATGCTCGGGCGCGATCCCGAGCGCCGCCCCGATCTCCTGGATCGGCTTCTTGCGCGCCGCCCGCGCGATCTCGATGTCCGACTGTACCGCCATGCCCCGCCCCCCTGAGGTTCTATGACCGCATATGGCGGGACGGCGCGGGGGCGGGCAAGGCGGATTGCGACCGGTCGGCGCCGAAACCGGTCATCCCCGCCCGAGATGGGGGTAGAGCCGCTGGGGCGGGACATGGAGCGCGAGCGCATCGCCCCGCGCCATGGTCCCCGGCCGCTCCACCCACCCCGTCACGCCCCGGCGTCCACGGGCGGCAGGGATGAACCGCTTGCCATGCCCGGGATGGCGTGCCTCGATCTCACGGGCGGGGAACTGGCAGGGGCCGTTCTCCATGTCCACCACAAGTGCGGCACCCGAGGGCGCGATCAGCCGGGACCCGGGCGGCAGAAGGGTCAGGTCGGGGATGCCGCGGAGCACGATGTTGCCGCCGAGCCAGGCGGGGTCGAGCGTCGGCAGGTCCATGGCCGCGGCGATGGCGGCCAGCTCCTCCTCCGACAGGATTGAGATCTGGCGGGTGTTGCGGATCTCCGTTCCCTTCGGATACTGCGCGACGACGCGCGAGCAGGAGCGGCGGGTGAGCCCACCATGGCATTCGCCCGCCAACCCCTCCCACACCGCCTCCACCCGATCCACCGGATCCGCGCAGAGCGTGGCCCTGCGATCGGCGACGAGGCCGAGCCAGGTGATGGTGCCGGTAAGCCGCGTGGGGGTGAGGATCGGCATCGAGGGGCTCCCGTGTCACGCAAGGGCGAGGCGCGACACGCTCTCGCGCAGCTGCGCGTCGATGTCGAGCGCCACGTCGATCACCACGCCGTCCTCGTCCGGGCCGAGCGGCTCGAGCGTCGCAAGCTGGCTGTCGAGCAGGGCGGGGGGAAAGAAATGGCAGGGCCGCGCACCGAGCCGCGCGGCCAGCACCGCACGGGTGCCGTCCAGGTGCAGGAAGCGGACCCGCCTGGCGCCGCCGCGCAGGAGGTCGCGGTAGGACCGGCGGAGCGCGGAACAGGCAAGGACCGAGGACTGCCCCGCCGCCTCCCGCGCCGCGAGCGTGGCGGCGAGCGTGGCGAGCCACGGCCAGCGGTCCGCATCGGTCAGGGGCGTCCCCGCTGCCATCTTCGCGACATTCGCCGGCGGGTGGAAGCGATCGCCCTCGGCGAACGGCCACCCCAGGGCGCGGCCAAGCCGCTCGCCCACCGTGGTCTTGCCACATCCCGCGACGCCCATGACCACGATGTGCTGCCTGTCGCTCACGGGCGGCCCCTGGGGCAGGGCGGCACGGGGCTACGGCCCGGCACTCGCATCCCATCCGCCCTGTGGCTTGCCGGGTCTGCCATGGGACGCGCGGCCCTAGGCCCCGCGTGTGAGCGTAAGGAAGAGCCGCCGGAACGCGAACAACACGCCGCCATCGGGCTGACGGGGATAGGCTTCCTCGAGCGCGGCATCGTACGCCGCGAGGAACGCCGGCACCTCGCCAGGTGCAAGGCGGCCGAGGATCGGGCGCGCGGCG
>JANNOT010000459.1:0-4594 GCA_031399375.1 Paraoceanicella sp. | reverse complement strand
TGGCGCTGCTGCGCCGTCACCTGACGGGGATGCTCGGCCGGGTCGAGCCGACGCTGCGTGACCGCCTGGTGGGCATCGGCGTCGCGATCCCGGGGCAGCTTTCGGGCTGGGGCGACGTGCTCGGCCTCGACCCTCGGGAATTGCGGGAATGGGACGAGGTGGACATCGCGGGCGAGATCGCGGTGCTCACCGGCCTGTCCTGCGAAATCTGGAACGACGCGACGGCGGCCTGCGCGGCCGAAATGCTGCTCGGGTCGGCCATCACCACGGGAAGCGCGCTCTATTTCTATGTCGGCACGTTCATCGGGGGCGGTGTCGTGCTCGATGGCAAGCTCTACGAGGGGCCGAGGCGCAATGCGGGCGCGCTTGGGTCCATGCCGGTCGTCGGGCGGGGCGGGGCGCGGTTCGAGCAACTCATCCACCAGGGCTCGCTCCTTGGGCTGGAGCGGGCGCTCAACGAGGCGGGCCTCGCCGGAGAGCCGGAGATCCGAGCGACGGTGCGCGCCGCGCGCGACACGCTCGCCTGGCGGGTCTGGCGGCAGGGCGCGGCCGAGGGGATTGCCCAGGCCATCGCGGCGGCGCTCTGCGTGATCGATTTCGAAAGCGTTGTGATTGACGCGATGCTCGACCCCGAGGATGTCGCCGCCCTGACCGATGATGTGCGCCGGGCCATGGCGCGCTTCGACCTTACCGGCACGCTGCCGGTGACGATCGCGGCGGGCAGCATCGGGTTTTCGGCGCGCGCGCTTGGTGCGGCGATCCTGCCGCTGGTCCGGAATTTTTCTCCCGATCAGGAATTGCTGGTAAAGCGGGTGCCGGTCGCTGCCTGACCGGCCAGCCCTTACCGAAAGGAAGAGGTCCATGAATCAGATCGTCCGGACGCCGGCGCCCCATCCGATCGACGCGGCAGCGCTCGGGGCCGCCATCGAGAGCCAGCTGCGCCTGAGCTTCGGCAAGGATCCCGTGGCCGCGACCCTGAGCGACTGGCGCCTCGCGCTGTCGCGGGCGGTGCGCGACCTGGTCGTCGAGCCCTGGTTCGAGACGACGCGGCGGATCTATGCCGAGGAGCGCAAGCGGGTCTATTACCTGTCGATGGAGTTCCTGATCGGGCGCCTGCTCGAGGATGCGATCCTGAATCTCGGCCTCGGCGAGGCTGCGCGGGCGGCCGTGGAGAACCTCGGCGTCGATTACGACGCGCTTCTGGCCGACGAGCCGGACGCGGCGCTCGGCAATGGTGGCCTCGGGCGGCTCGCGGCCTGCTTTCTCGATTCGATGTCCACCGTGGGCGTGCCGGCCTATGGTTACGGCATCCGCTACAACCACGGGCTATTCCGCCAGTCCTTCCAGGACGGCTGGCAGGCTGAGGAGGCGGAGGATTGGCTGCGCCAACCCTTCGTCTGGGAGTTTCATCGCCCCGAGGCGGCCTATCCGGTAGGCTTCGGCGGCAACGCGACCTCGGTCGGCTGGGTCCCGGGCGAGACCGTGCTGGCCGCCGCCCATGACACGCCGGTGCCGGGATGGCGCGGCCAGTGGGTCAACACCCTGCGGCTGTGGAAGGCCGAGCCGGTGCGCGAGTTCGACCTGATGGCCTTCAACCGTGGCGACTATTTCGGCGCGGCGAGCCCGACGATCCTGGCCGAGACCATCAGCCGGGTGCTCTACCCCCGACGACACCACCCCCCAGGGCAAGGCGCTGCGGCTGAAGCAGGAATACTTCTTCACGGCCGCGAGCCTCGCCGACATCCTCCGCCGGTTCCTCAGCCGCGAGAAGGACCTGCGCCGCCTGCCCCAGGCGGTGGCGATCCAGCTCAACGACACCCACCCCGCGATCGCCGTGCCCGAGCTCGTCCGCCTGCTGACCGACCAGCACGGGCTGATGTTCGAGGAGGCGCTGGAGATCACCCAAGGTTGCCTGCACTACACCAACCACACGCTTCTGCCCGAGGCGCTGGAGCGGTGGTCGGTCGGGCTGATGACAGAGATCCTGCCCCGCCACATGGGCATCATCCACCGCATCGACGAGGACCATGCCCGCACCACGAAGCGCCCCGATCAGGTGCGGATCGTGGACCATGGCGAGGTGCGGATGGGCACGCTCGCGTTCATCGGCGCCCGCCGGGTCAACGGGGTCTCGGCGCTCCATACCGATCTGATGAAGCAGACCGTGTTCGCCGACCTCCACCAACTCCACCCCGATCGGATCGTGAACCTGACCAACGGCGTCACCCCGCGGCGCTGGCTGCTGGGCTGCAATCCCAGCCTTGCCGCGCTGGTGCGCGAGACGATCGGGGATGGCTGGATCACCGATCTGGACGGGCTCGAGGCACTGGTGCCCCAGGCCGAGAACGCCGATTTCCGCGCGCGCTTCATGGCGGCAAAGACCGACAACAAGCGCCGCCTCGCCGACTGGCTGCGGATGAAGCAGGGCGTGGTCGTGGACCCCTCGGCGCTCTTTGACGTGCAGATCAAGCGGCTGCACGAATACAAACGCCAACTTCTGAACATTCTGGAGACTATCGCGCTCTGGAACGCCATGAAGCGCGATCCCGGCGCGGGCTGGACCCCGCGGGTCAAGATCTTCGGCGGCAAGGCAGCACCCGGCTACATGATGGCCAAGTCGATCATCAAGCTGATCAACGATGCGGGTCGGGTCATCAACGCCGATCCCACCACCCGCGGGCTGCTCCAGGTCGTCTATCCGCCCAACTACAATGTCTCGATGGCCGAGCGGCTGATCCCCGCCGCGGATCTGTCCGAGCAGATCTCCACCGCCGGGATGGAGGCGTCGGGGACCGGCAACATGAAGTTCGCGATGAATGGCGCGCTGACCATCGGCACGCTGGACGGGGCGAATGTGGAGATCCGGGATTGTGTGGGCGAGGACAACATCTTCATCTTCGGCCTGACGGCGGAAGAGGTCGCGGAGCGACGCGCCAACGGCTACGACCCTGGTGCGACCATCGCCGCCGACCCGCGCCTGGCCGAGGTCATCGGGCAGATCGCGGGTGGTGCATTCTCGCCCGGCGACCCGCACCGGTTCCAGGGGCTGGTCAACAACCTGCGCGGCCATGACTGGTTCCTGGTCGCCGCCGACTTCACCAGCTACTGGGACGCGCAGCGCCGCGTGGACCGTTTCTGGCGCGACCCCGATGCCTGGGCGCGGGCGGCGGTGCTCAACACCGCCAAGATGGGCTTCTTCTCGTCGGACCGGACGATCCGGGGGTATGCCCGCGATGTCTGGAACGTGGAACCGGCGGCCTGAGATGGACCTGCTCATCGATCCGTCCGAGGCCGACGCCCTTGCGCGGGGCGACCATGGCGACCCGTTCGGCGTGCTCGGATCCCACAAGATCGGCCCGCGCCGCTGGGTGATCCGTGCGCTGGTCCCGGGGGCAGAGGCGGTGGAGGCCATCGGCCTCGGTCCCCTGACCCCCGCGGCGCCCGGCCTCTTTGTCGGAAGCTTTGCAAAGAATCCCGGCGCCTACCGCCTGCGTGCCGGACGCGGGGGCGACAGCTGGGAGGTCGAGGACCCGTTCCGCTTCGGGCCAGTGCTCGGCGACATGGACGAGCATTTCCTGGCCGAGGGGTCGCATCTGCGGCTGTGGGAGGTGCTGGGCGCCCATCCCATGAGCCATGAGGGGGTGGAGGGTACGCATTTCGCCGTCTGGGCCCCCACCGCCCGGCGTGTCGCGGTCGTCGGCGATTTCAATTTCTGGAACGGGATCGCGCATCCCATGCGCCTGCGCGGCGCGACCGGGGTCTGGGAGATCTTCGTCCCCGGCGTCGCGCCCGGGGCGCGCTACAAATACCAGCTCAAGGCGATGGACGGCGCGCTCCTGCCCCAGAAGGCCGACCCGGTCGGGTTCGGATCCGAGCATCCGCCCGCCACTGCCTCGGTCGTGCGCGACCTGCGCGGGCGGGTGTGGCGCGACGACGCCTGGCTTGCCGCCCGGGCCGAGGCGACGCTGCCCGACAAGCCCATCAGCATCTACGAGGTGCAGCTCGGCTCCTGGCGGCGGGTCGAGGACAACCGCAGGTTGTCCTATCTGGAGCTGTGCGACACCCTGATCCCCTATGCGGTGGACATGGGGTTCACCCATCTGGAGCTGATGCCGATCAGCGAGTTTCCGTTCGACGGCTCCTGGGGCTACCAGCCCGTCGGGCTCTACGCGCCCACGATCCGCCACGGCACGCCGGGCGAGTTCCGCGATTTCGTCGAGGCCTGCCATGATGCGGGGCTGGGCCTGATCCTGGACTGGGTGCCCGGGCATTTCCCGACCGACCCCCACGGCCTCGGGCGGTTCGACGGCACGCCGCTCTATGAGCATGCGGACCCGCGCGAGGGGTTCCACCAGGACTGGAACACCCTGATCTACAATTTCGGCCGGCGCGAGGTGGCGAATTTCCTGATCGCCAACGCCGTGTACTGGCTGCGCGAGCACCATGTGGACGCGCTGCGGGTCGATGCGGTTGCCTCCATGCTCTACCGCGACTATTCCCGCCGCCCCGGCGAGTGGGTGCCCAACCAGCATGGCGGTCGCGAGAACCTCGAGGCGATCGCGTTCCTCAAGCGGATGAACCAGGTCGTCTATGC
>JANNOT010000456.1:0-5134 GCA_031399375.1 Paraoceanicella sp. | reverse complement strand
GATGCGATTGAATTCCTCCTGGGCAAGTTGAAACAGACCAAGACCAATGGCGAATTCTTCGATTCGATGAACGCCTGACGCGGGGCTATGGAGACGATCTTTGCCCTGTCCACGGCCCCGGGACGGGCGGGTATCGCCGTCGTGCGCCTGTCGGGGCCCCACGCGTGGACGGCGGCGGGCGCGCTGACCGGGCGTCCATTGCCCGAGGCTGGGCGGCTGGTCGCGCGGCGGTTCGTGGATGGGTCGGGCGCCCTCCTCGATGCAGGGATGCTGTGCCTCTTCCGCGAGGGGTCGGGATATACCGGGGAATGGGCCGCGGAGCTGCACCTGCATGGGTCAGGGGCGGTCGTCGCGGCCGTGCTCGAGGTGCTGGCGCGCCAGCCAGGATTGCGGCCGGCGGTCCCGGGCGAATTCACGCGGCGTGCGGTTGCGGCTGGACGACTGGACCTCGCGCAGGCCGAGGGTCTGGGCGACCTGCTGATGGCCGAGACCGAGGCGCAGCGGCGCCAGGCGCTGCGGGTGATGGACGGTGCTCTGTCGGTCCGCTGTGCGGCCTGGCGCGCGGCCCTGATTTCGGCATGGGCGATGCTCGAGGTGACGATCGATTTCGTCGATGAAGAGGTGCCGGATGCGCCCGGACCCGGGCTCGACACGGCCCTGGCCCATGTCATCGGCGACATTCGGGCGGAGCTTGCCGGGGCGGATGCGGCGGAGCGGGTCCGGACCGGGTTCGAGATTGCGATCCTTGGGCGGCCGAATGCCGGAAAATCGAGCTTGCTCAACCGGTTTGCCGGGCGGGATGTCGCCCTCACTTCGCCCGTGCCGGGGACCACGCGGGATGTCATCGAGCTTCGGATGGACATCGCGGGACAGGCGGTCACGCTGCTCGATACCGCCGGGCTGCGGGAGACGGAGGATCCGGTCGAGCGGGCGGGGGTCGATCGTGCGCGGTCGCGGGGCGCAGCGGCGGATTTGCGTCTGATCCTGATCGCGCCGGGTGACGGGCCGATCGAGGAGGTGCAGGCAGGCGACATCCTGGTGCGGACGAAGGCCGACCTGGGAGATACGGATGGCGATGGCATCGCGGTGTCGGTCCTGACGGGGGTTGGGCTCGATCAGCTTCGGGCTGCGATCTCCAGCGCGCTGGCGGACCGGGTCGCTGGGGCGTCGCTGGTGATCCGGTTGCGCCACCGCCTCGCCCTGGAATGCGCCCTGGAGGCGTTGATCCGGGCGAGGGCCGGGTCCTCGCCGGAGGTGATTGCCGAGGACCTCCGGCTTGCCACCCGTGCGCTGGATTCGCTCATCGGGCGCGTTGACGTCGAGGATGTTCTGGACCACATCTTCGCGAGCTTCTGCCTCGGCAAATAGGGGATGTTTCACGTGAAACAGCCAGCCTTCGACGTGATCGTGATCGGCGGCGGCCACGCCGGAACCGAGGCAGCCGATGCGGCGGCCCGGATCGGTGCGCGCACATTGCTGGTGACCCACCGCATCGACCGTATCGGCGAGATGTCCTGCAATCCGGCGATCGGGGGGCTCGGGAAGGGCCATCTGGTGCGCGAGATCGACGCTCTCGATGGTCTGATGGGCCGTCTCGCCGACGCTGCCGGGATCCAGTTCCGGCTGCTGAACCGGCGCAAGGGCCCCGCGGTTCAGGGCCCGCGCGCGCAGGCGGACAGGGAACGCTACCGCCACGCGGCGCAAGCGGCACTCTCGGCCCGTCCTGGATTGTCGCTGCTGGAGGGTGAGGTGACGGCCCTGGTGATCGATGCGGGACGCGTGGCCGGTGTACTGCTCGCCGATGGTGTCCGGATCTTTGCACGTACCGTTGTCTTGACCGCGGGGACATTCCTGAACGGTGTCATCCATACCGGCGACCGGAGGCAACCCGGCGGCCGCATCGGGGATGCCCCGTCGCTTCGTCTGGCGGCGCAGCTTGCGGCGCTCGATCTGCCGCTCGGGCGGCTCAAGACCGGCACGCCGCCGCGGCTGTCCGGTCGGAGCATTGATTGGGACCGGATCGAGCGGCAGCCGGGTGACGACGATCCGGTGCTTTTTTCGTTCCTGTCGGGTAGGCCCCACCTCCCGCAGATTGCCTGCGGCCTGACGCACACGACGCAAGAAACCCATGACATCATCCGGACCAACCTGAAGCGCTCCGCCCTCTACGGGGGCCACATTGCCGGGGTGGGACCGCGATACTGCCCCTCCATTGAGGATAAGGTTGTCCGGTTCGCGGACAAGGCGACCCATCAGGTGTTTCTGGAGCCGGAAGGGCTGACGGGCGACCGGGTCTATCCCAACGGCATTTCCACCTCGCTCCCTGCCGAGGTCCAGTCGGCCTATGTGCGGACGATACCCGGGCTGGAGGCGGCGGTGATCGTCCAGCCGGGATATGCGATCGAGTACGACTATGTCGATCCGCGGGCCCTGCGCCAGACGCTGGAGCTGAAGCGGCAGCCGGGCCTCTATTTCGCCGGGCAGATCAACGGGACGACCGGGTATGAGGAAGCGGCGGCCCAGGGGGTCGTCGCCGGGTTCAACGCGGCGCTCGCGGCGCTCGACCGGCCGCCGGTCGTGTTCGACCGGATGACAAGCTATATCGGCGTCATGATCGACGACTTGACCACGCGTGGCGTGAGCGAGCCCTATCGGATGTTCACGTCCCGGGCTGAATTTCGCCTGTCACTGCGCGCCGACAACGCGGATCAGAGGCTGACGCCGATCGCACTGGCGCTCGGGGCGGTCGGTCCGGGGCGGGCGGCTGCGTTTGCGGCGAAGTCCGAGGCGCTTGCGGCGGCGACGGCCCTCACCGAGACCCTGACCCTCACCCCGGCCGAGGCTTCGCGGCATGGCCTGTCCGTCAATCAGGACGGCGTGGCACGGTCTGCGTGGCACCTGCTGGGGCATCCCGATATCGGACTGGACCGGCTCGCGCTCATCTGGCCCGAACTGGATCGGCTTGCGCCGGAGATCATGGCCCAGGTTGCGAAAGACGCGCTCTATGCCCCGTATCTCGACCGCCAGCAGCGCGATGCCGATGCCCTGCGGCGCGACGAGGCGTGGCGGATTCCCGATGGGTTCGAGTACGCAAGCCTTTCCGGCTTGTCCGCCGAGCTCCAGGGCAAGCTCGCGCAGCATCGGCCGGAGACGCTGGGTCAGGCGGCGCGCATCGAGGGCGTCACGCCGGCGGCCTTGACCCTGATCCTGTCGGTCCTGCGACATGGGGCGCCCGCCCGGTCGGCATGAGCGGCGCGGATGCCTTTGCGGAGCGGTTCGATGTTTCACGTGAAACGCTCCGCCAGTTCGAACAGTACGCCATGCTTCTCCTGCGCTGGAACACCAGGATCAACCTGGTCGGTGCCGCGACTCTGCCCACGATCTGGCATCGGCATTTCACCGATTCGGCCCAGATCGTCGATCACGCGCCCGTATCTGCCGCATCCTGGGCCGATCTTGGCAGTGGTGCGGGTTTCCCTGGCCTTGTCGCTGCCGTGTTGCTTGCCGCGCGGGGGCGCGCGACCCGCGTGACATTGGTCGAAAGCGATAGCCGCAAGGCCGCCTTCCTGTCCACCGCAGCCCGCGAGATGAAGGTGGCCGTGGAAATCCTGCCCGAGCGCATCGAATCCCTTGGCGATCGGCGCTTCGATGTCATCAGCGCCCGGGCGCTTGCCCCGCTGCCCCGTCTGCTGGAGCTTGCCGCGCCGCGCCTCGCCCCGGGTGGCGTCTGCCTGTTCCTGAAGGGGGCGCGGCTCGATTCCGAATTGACCGCAGCATCGAAGGCTTGGCATTATGTCGCCGACCCGGTGCCGAGTGCGACCGACCCAACCGCCACGCTGCTGCGACTGACCGAGGTGCGCCGTGCCTGACCCTTCTCCCATTTCCGGTCCACAGGTTCTCGCGCTCGCCAATCAGAAGGGAGGGGTGGGAAAGACGACGACGGCCATCAATCTCGGCACGGCGCTCGCGCAGGTCGGCCGACGGGTCCTGCTGATCGACATCGACCCCCAGGGAAACGCCTCGACAGGGCTGGGTATTCCCGCGGCCGACCGGGACCTGACGAGCTACGACCTGTTGATGGGGGACGCGACACTGCTGCAGGTCCGGGTCCCGACCGCCGTCGGCGGCCTCGACATCGTCCCGGCGACCGGTGATCTCAGCGGGATCGATGTCACGCTGATGGCCGATCCCGGGCGAACCCGCCGGTTGCGCGACGCCATCCGGCGGGCGGAGGGTGGATATGAGTATATCCTGATCGACTGCCCGCCCGCGCTGAACCTGCTCACGATCAACGCGCTCGTGGCAGCCGATTCCGTGCTCGTCCCCCTGCAATGCGAATTCTTCGCGCTGGAGGGGTTGAGCCAGCTCCTCGTCACCATCCGCGAGATCCGCCAGACCCAGAATCCCGCGTTGCGCGTCCAGGGGGTCGTGCTGACGATGTATGACCGGCGCAACAACCTTTCCGCCCAGGTCGAGGCGGATGTCCGCCAGAACCTCGCGGGGCTGGTGTTCGACACCGTCATCCCGCGCAATGTCCGGTTGTCCGAGGCCCCCTCCCACGCCATGCCTGTGCTGCTTTACGATCCCGCCTGTGCGGGCAGCGTCGCCTACCAGGCGCTTGCGGCCGAGCTGCTGGCGCGGGTCGAACCGCAGGGCGTTTGAGGTTAAGGGACTGAAATGGAACATGAAAATTCTCGGAAACGCGGTCTTGGCCGTGGGTTGTCGGCGCTTCTTGCCGGGTCCGATCCCGAAGGGGAGGCCGGGTCGCCCCCCGCCGAGCGGCACCTTCCCATCGAGGCGCTGCGTCCCAACCCCGACCAGCCCCGCCGCGATTTCGGCGAGGACGAGCTTGCCGACCTGACGGCGTCGATCCGCGAGCGCGGGATCATCCAGCCGATCATCGTGCGCCCCGATCCGGGCATGCCCGGCCAGATGCAGATCGTGGCGGGAGAGCGTCGCTGGCGCGCGGCTCAACGCGCCGGGCTGCATGAGGTGCCGGTCATCGTCCGGGCGCTTGGCGATCTCGAGGTGCTGGAGATCAGCATCATCGAGAACATCCAGCGCGCCAACCTGAATCCCGTCGAGGAGGCGAGCGGCTATCGCCAGCTGATGGACCGGTTCGGCCACACCCAGG
>JANNOT010000423.1:0-10337 GCA_031399375.1 Paraoceanicella sp. | reverse complement strand
TTTGCCGATGTGCCGGTGGAGGCGGCAACGGTGGCCAGCGTGCCGGCGGCACCGGCGCGCGTGGCCGAGAGCGCAGCGCCCAGGTCCTCGAACGCGCACCAGACGACATGGGCCTCCTCGCCGCTTTCCACGTCCTCGGCGCCCGCCTCGATCGCGGCCTCCATCACCGCGTCCTCGGACCCGGCGGCGGCGGGGTAGAGGATCTGACCCTTCTTGTCGAACATGAAGCTGACCGACCCGGTCTCCGCCAGGTTGCCGCCATACTTGGAGAAGTACGAGCGCACGTTGGATGCGGTGCGGTTGCGGTTGTCGGTCATCGCCTCGACGATGACCGCGATCCCGCCAGGGCCATATCCCTCGTAGCGGATCTCGTCATAGTCCTCGGCATCGCCGCCCTGGGATTTCTTGATCGCGCGGTCGATCACGTCCTTGGGGACGGAATTGGCCTTCGCCTCCTTGACCGCAAGGCGCAGGCGGGGGTTCTTGTCGGGGTCGGGCTCGCCCATCTTGGCCGCCACGGTGATTTCCTTGGCAAGCTTGGAAAAGAGCTTGGAGCGCAGCGAATCCTGCCGCCCCTTGCGATGCTGGATGTTCGCCCATTTGGAATGCCCGGCCATCTCGGCCCTCCGCTCCTGATCCCTGTTCGGGGTGGGTTATAGGGGCCGAGCGGCCCCGGGTTCAAGCGGGGGTGGCCCGGCCCGGCGCGGCTGGACGAGCGCGAGCCCGGCGATCAGGATCGCGAGCGCCCCCCACACCTCGGGCCCGTAGCGCTCGCCCAGCACAAGGCCGCTCCAGAAGACCGCGCTCAGGGTCACGATGTAGCCGACCTGGGCCGCAAAGACCGGTCCGGCCCGGCCCACGAGCCAGAGATAGCCGACATAGCAGAATGCGTTCGTGGTCCCACCCACCACGACGCCCCATTCGCCCGGGCCCCAAGGGGTCCAGAGCGGGACCAGATTGCCCGTGGCGACCGCCAGCGGCCCCACGACGAGAAGCGCGAGGAGCGATCCCCCCAGCAGCCCCATCACCGGGTCCACCCCCGGGATCGCGCGCGAGACGACCCAGTTCCCCTCGATGGCATAGGATGCCGCACTGATCAGCCCGATCAGGAGGAAGGGGAGCGAGCCCGCCTCGGGCAGCGCCCCGGGCTTGGCCAGCAGCGCCACGGCGGCAAGACCGAGGCAGACCCCGAGGATCCGCAGCGGCCGGGGCCGGTCATGGCCGAGCAGCGTCGCGAGCAGAAGCGAGAAGATCGGCACCGTCGCCACCGTGATCGCGAGGATCCCCGCGGGCAGGTGCCCGATGGCGGTGTAATAGGCGAGGTTGGGGATGACCGCGCCAAAGAGCGCGAGCCCGCCGTAGAAGATCAGATGCCTGCGCCCCAGCGGCATGGTCTGGCGGCGCAGGAGCATCAGCGGTCCGAGCACCGCCACGATGAAGAGCAACTGCCAGAGCATCAGGCCGAGCGGCGGCAGGCCCGCCTCTGTCGCCATCTTCCAGAACGGCAGCCCCAGGCCCCAGCCCACGCCGATCAGGCCGAGCACCCCGAACATGCCGCGCCGCCCAGCCCCGCGCCCGCCCGTCATGCGATCCCCGATGCGACGAGCCGCCCGCCGGTGCGGATCATGCGGACCTCGCGCGCGAGCCCGGTGCGGTCGTCCGTCTCCACCAGCACGCCGCAGAGCGTGCCCTCGCCCTCGGCGGGCACAAAGCGACCGCCGGGCATGCCGGTGACGAAGCGGCGCATCGGCTCCACCTTGTCCATGCCGATCACGCTGTCATAGCTGCCGCACATGCCCGCATCCGACTGATAGGCCGTGCCCTTCGCGAGGATCTGCGCGTCCGCCGTGGGCACATGGGTATGGCTACCGACGACGAGCGAGGCGCGCCCGTCGCACCAATGGCCGAGCGCCATCTTTTCCGACGTCGCCTCGGCATGCACATCCACGACGATGGCGTCCGCGACCCCGGCCAGCGGGTGGCGGCGCAGCGTGTCGTCGATGGCCGAGAACGGGTCGTCATAGGGCTGCTTCATGAACACCCGCCCCAGCACCTGGGTCACGAGCACGCGGCGCCCGCGGCTGACCTCGAAGAGCCGTGCCCCCTGGCCCGGCGCAACGCGCGCGATGTTGAGCGGGCGCACGAGCCGCGGTTCACGCTCGAGCGCGGCCAGCATGTCCTTCTGGTCAAAGGCGTGGTCGCCAAGCGTGACGCAGTCGGCGCCCGCATCGAAAAGGACCTTGGCATGCTCGGTCGAAAGCCCGGCCCCGGCGGTCGCGTTTTCGCCGTTGACCACGGCGAAATCGACCCGCCCTTCTGCCTTAAGCCGCGCGAGGCCCGCCGTGACCGCATCGCGGCCGGGGCGCCCGACCACGTCGCCGAGATAGAGGATCCGCATGGCCTCCCTTAGCCGCCCGGCCGCAGGGGTTCAAGCGTCCGGGTGGGGGTCGCGACCGCATCGAGCCGCATGTCGAACGGACCCGAAGGCAGGCGCTCGACCTCCTGCCCGTCGAAGGCAAAGCCGACGGCACGCACCGGGCCCGCCGCGCGCAGCGCCGAAAGCGTTCGGTCGTAGAACCCGCCGCCATAGCCCAGGCGGACCAGCCCGGCGTCGAAGGCGAGAAGTGGGCAGATCAGCGTGCGGGGCGTAACGGGCACGCCGTCCTCGGGGATGGAAACACCGAAGGGACCGGGCACCAGGACGGCGTCGGGCGTCCAGGCGCGAAACACCAGGGGCTGGCCCTTGCCGACGATCACGGGGACCCCCACCGGCACGCCGCGGGCGACGAGGGCCGCCATGGCGGGCAAGGGGTCGATCTCGGTGCGAATGGGGATGTACCCCGCCACCGGCCCTGGATCGGGACCGAGCGCCGCGAGAAGCCGCGCCGTGGCAGCGCTGCTTTCCCCGCCCTCGGCCACCCGGGCTGCTGCACGGGCGGCATAGGCGCGGGTGCGCGCTTCGGCCTTGGCCTCGGTCATCGACTGTCCCCGGAGGAGCGGCGCAGGCGGCGGGCCCGTCGCGACCGTGCAGGACTGAGATCCTCGAGAGCCTGGGTTACCAGGTGGGCACCAGATACGGCAGACCACGGTCCACCACAGAGCCGGCTCCCTCGAGTTGAATTAGGCCACCAGGAAATGTTCCCACACGAGAAGGATAGAACCCGCCGATCGATAAGATAAGCGCTCTGCCCCCGCACCACAACCCGGGTTGACCCCGTCCTTCTGGTCCTGTTTTGTTCGCATATGTCGCTGACTATCCAGCCCGGCCATCTGCTTGCCCGCGGCACGTGCCGGATGCTGATCCGCGCGGGATTTGCCCCCGTGACCGAGATGGTGCCCGACCGCGGGCTCCGGGCGGACGTGATGGCGCTGGGACCCGCGGGCGAGATCTGGATCGTGGAATGCAAGTCGGGCGTGGCGGATTACCGTGCCGATCGCAAATGGGCGGGTTATCTCGCCTGGTGCGACCGGTTCTTCTGGGCCGTTGATGCGGCCTTTCCCGAGCATCTCCTGCCGGGCGGGACCGGGCTGATTCGGGCCGACGCCTATGATGCGGCGATCCTGCGGCTCGGCCCGGACACCCCGCTCGCCCCCGCGCGGCGCCGCGCGTTGACCCAGCGGCTTGCGCGCGCGTCCGCCCTGCGCCTGCGCCGCGCGCTCGACCCCGAGGCGCCACCTTGGCCCCTGGGGGGCGAGGCGTGACGGGCCAGGCGTGAACGGGCGACGCGTAACGCAGGTTCAGGCGCCGGTGAAGACGCGCTCGACGCTCCAGCCCCCGGGTGCCTCGGCGTGGAGGTCCCAGTAGGCCTCCGCGATCCGGTCAGGGTCGAACGGACCACCCGCCGCGACCAACCCGGCGACCGTCACCATCGCTGCATGCAGGCCATACCCCGCGAATTCGCCCGCCATGGCGTGGACGAGCCCGCGCAACGCGGATTTTCCGGCCGTCAGGCCCGGCACCTCGCCGCCGTATTCGGGGCGCAGCGCCAGACCGCCCCCGGTGTAGAGCAGGCTGCCCCGCCCCGCCGCGCGCATCGCGGGCAGGGCCGCACGGGTGACGGCCAGCGCGCCCACGACCGAAAGCGACAGCTCGGCCGCAAACGCCGCGGGGGTAAGGTCGGCGACCGTTGCAGGCACCCAGCGCGCGGCGTTGTAGACCACGACCTCCGGCATCCCGCGCCGGGCGATGGCGGCCGCCACGGCCGCCTCGGCCGCCGCGGGGTCGGCCAGGTCGGCGGGCACCGGATCGCCGATGCCCTCGGACACGGCTGCTGGTGCGCGTGCGATCAGCGAGACGGCGAACCCCTCGCGCGCGAAACGCCGGGCAACGGCGGCGCCGATGCCGGGGCCCGCCCCGGCGAGGATCAGGTGACGGGTCATGTCAGGCTCCTTCAGCGCAGGATCAGGGGGGTCAGGACGGGGGCCATCAGCATCTCGAACTCGAGATTGGTGGCAGAGACGATGTTCTCGACGATCCGCCCATCGGCGATGCGGGCGACATGGGTCTCGTCAAACAGGATCACCCGGCCCGTGGGCGCCACGCCGAAGAACGCCCCCGCATGCCGCTGGCGCGACTGGAAGCGCGTCACGACCCGCGTGCCGTCGGCGGAGGCGAACTGGTCGAGGATCTCGACCGGCCCCTCGGCCGGGAACGCGGCGACGAAGCCCAGGATCGTCGCCTTGTATTCGTCCAGCCCGTCGATCGGGCCGGATGGCTTCAGCCCGGTGATGCCCTGGATCTGCGGATGGGCGGTCGCGTCGGCGGCGGTCAGGTCGGCGCGGCCGAGGAAATCCTCGACGAAGCGGCGAACGATCGGCAGGGGGTCGGACATGGGCAGGCTCCTGGTATTCATCAGGCGCTTTACCTCGGCGTTGTCGGGCGGATACGCAAATCGCCAAGACCGATACGGGAAATCGAGGCTGACGATGAATCTGAGCGACGTGGACCTCAACCTCCTCCTCGCGTTCGAGGCGTTGATGGCCGAGGGTCAGGTGACGCGCGCCGCGCGGCGGATGGGCATCGGCCAGCCCGCGATGTCCGACGCCCTGCGCAGGCTGCGCGTGCTTTTCGGCGATCCGCTGTTCGTGCGCAGCCAGGGTGCGATGCGCCCGACGCCCAGGGCACGGGCGATGGCCCCCGGTCTCTGCACCGCGCTGGCGCAGCTGCGCGCGGCGCTGGGCGAGGCGGTGCCCTTCGCCCCCGCTGAGGCGGCCGCGACCTTTACCCTCGCGAGCACGGACTATACCACGCTCGTCCTGCTCGGCCCGCTCGTGGCACGGCTGCGCGCCGAGGCGCCGGGGATCGACCTGCGGATCATCGGCTACGAGAAGGACGAAGTGGGGGTGATGCTCGACCGGGGCGAGGCGGACCTTGCACTCGGCGTCTTTGCCGACCCGCCGCCCGGGGTGGTGCGCCGCGGGCTTTTTCGCGACCGCTTCGTCGGTCTCGCACGCAGGGGGCATCCGGCGCTCGCCGCCGGGCCGCCTGGGGCGGCCGGGTTTGCCGCACTCGACCATGCCCTGGTCTCGATCCGCCGGGATGACCGCGGCGCGGTGGACGCAGCCCTCGCCCGCGCAGGGCTGTCTCGGCGCATTGCGCTCGTCGTGCCCTACATGCTTCTCCTTCCCGGGATCCTCGCTGCCTCCGACCTCGTGGCCGCAGTGCCGGCCCGCGCGGCGGACGCGGCCGCCGACCCCCGGCTCACCCGCTTTGCCCTGCCGGTGGAGACACCGGCCTGGGGCGTGGACATGCTCTGGAACCCCGCCGCCCGAACCGACCGGGGTACGGCCTGGCTGCGCCGCGTGATCGCGGAGGTTGCGGAGGCGGTAGCATAGGCTCCGAACGCTCCGGCGGATCCCGCGGCACAAGCAAGCGGGATGAACACGTGAACGGGGGTGCCCCCCCGTCGCCCGGCTTTCGCGACGGCCACGGGCAGGCCGCCCGTCGGCGTCGGCATCGTTCTGCGCCGGCCCGGTAGCGGCCTGGGCCGCCCTCGGCCACCCGGCGGGCGTCCCTCGCACCCTCGCCTTCGCCACCCTCTGGTCGGCCAGCGGCGCGCGTCGATGCGCTCTGGCGTGACCGGGCAATCCCAGCCTAGGCGACGAACGTCAGATACGCCTGATGACCGTGGCAGGTCCGACCGGCCCCGCGGCTTGGTCTGGGCGCATCGCGCGCCGCCCTCGCCTGCGCGGGCGGGCACCAAAATGCCCGGACGCGCGTATCATCCTGGAAGGCCACGCCGTCACGCCGGTGATCCGCCCGGGCGCCCGGCCCGTCGCGGGTCCGTGCCCGCGCGCCTCGACCCCAACCCCGAAAGGACTGCCCGCATGAAAGCGCTCGTCTATACCGGCCCCGGCCAGAAATCGCTCGAGGATCGCCCGATGCCCGAGATCGCTGCCCCCACCGACGCCATCGTGCGGATCACCAGGACCACGATCTGCGGCACCGATCTGCACATCCTGAAGGGCGACGTGCCGACCTGTGCGCCCGGCCGCATCCTCGGGCACGAGGGCGTGGGGATCATCGCGTCGGTAGGCCCCGCGGTGACTGCGTTCAAGCCGGGGGACCATGTCCTGATCTCCTGCATTAGCGCCTGCGGTACCTGCGAGTTCTGCCGCCGCCAGATGTATTCGCACTGCACCAAAGGGGGCTGGATCCTCGGCCACCGGATCGACGGGACGCAGGCCGAGTTCGTCCGCACGCCCCACGCCGACATGAGCCTTCATCACATCCCCGAGGGCGCCGACGAGGACGCGCTGGTGATGCTGAGCGACATTCTGCCCACCGGGTTTGAATGCGGCGTGCTGAACGGCCGCGTGGCGCCGGGTTCGGTCGTGGCGATCGTGGGTTCGGGGCCGATCGGGCTCGCGGCGCTGCTGACCGCGCAGTTCTACGCACCGGCCCGGATCATCATGGTGGACATCGACGACAACCGGCTTGCCGTCGCGCGGACCTTCGGCGCGACCGACGGCATCAACAGCACCGATGGGCGGGCCGCCGAGGCCGTGATGGCGCTGACCGCCGGGCGCGGCGTTGATACCGCCATCGAGGCGGTCGGCATCCCCGCCACCTTCGAGCTTTGCACGCGCATCGTGGGGCCGGGCGGCACAGTCGCCAATGTCGGCGTCCACGGGGCCAAGGCCGACCTCCATCTCGAAAGCCTCTGGGATCGCAACATCACCATCACCACGCAGCTGGTGGATACGGTCACGATCCCGATGCTCCTGCGGACGGTGACCGCAAAGCGGATCGATGCCGCGCGCCTGATCACCCACCGCTTCACGCTCGACCGCATCCTCGATGCCTATGACACCTTCGGCCGGGCCGCGGATACCCGGGCCCTCAAGGTCATCATCGCAGCCTGACGCCCATTTATTGGCGCGGCAGCCGCGCGTCGGGGCCGGGGTGGCACGTGGCGACTGCGGGCGGGACGACCAGCACGGTCGCCGGACGCCACGCCGTCCCGGTCGAGAAACGCCACCCCCTCCTCGCTGTGCAGCAGCAAAGAATGGCGTTGACGCCCCCGGGGCCGCGCGCGTCCGCGTCGGTGCATGGGCCACGCGACCGGCCGGGAAGGAGGGGCGGGCAGAACCCTCCACACCGCCCTCGACCCCGCCGAGGAGGACGGTGCAGGGCAGCATCGCGCCGACCCGCGGCCCGATTCCGATCACCTGATCCGCCATCTCGGGGTTGACGGGCACCGCGCCGCACCCGCTCGACCGGCGGGGCGAAGGTGCCGGTCAGTTGTTCCCGGTCATGCCCTTGTTCGGCATGCCGTCCTGCTGCCCGCCCATCTGGGTTTGCATCATCGCGGCCATCGCAGCCATTTCGGCTTCCGTCACCTGCGCATCGCCGTCGGCATCGTGCATCTGGAACGCGCGCACGGTCATGGGCCGGGTGTGGGCGGTGTGCATGACCGCGAACTCATCCAGCGACATGGTGCCGTTGGCATCGGCGTCCTAGGTCCTGAGTTCGGCCTGGATGCCCGCGGTGATTTCCCTGGCGCTGAGCGTCCCGCCCTTGTCGGTGTCAAGGCCGCCATGGCGGAGGCATGGGACCCGCCCATCATCCCCATGGAGCCCGCCGTCATGCCCATGCCGCCACCCATCGTGCCGCCATGTTGCATCTGGCCCTGCTGGGCGGCGACGGGCACCCCACCCGCGGCAAGTCCGAGGGCTGCCAGAGCGGCAAGGGCGAGCTGTGTGGAGCGCTTCATTCTGTCTCTCATGAACGGGTTCGTCCGGGTGGCCCCGCTTGGCGCCCCCGTGGTACGATGCCCCAGGGACCAGCAGCAGGGGCTATGGTGTCACTGCGCCGCGTTGCCGAGGACGGCTCTGATCTATGGGGCCGTCGGATATCCCTCGATGGCTAGCAACGGGTCTGAACGAACTCCGCGCCGTAGGGTGATTGTTCTGGTGCCGGACCGGACGGCGTTCAGGTGTCCGCCGCTCAGGCGCTAAACGCCGTCGAGTGCGCGAGATCGGCAAGAAATCCGGGTCTGTCGGTGGGCGCCCAGGCCAGCCGGGCACGGGTCAGGGCGGCCGAGGCCGGCGCGTCCATCCCGACCGGAAAGGCGAGCCAGCCAAAATGGCGCGGTGCATCCTCGGGCGAAAGCGCCACGACAGGGACGTTCAGACCGTCACCGATCGCCTGCGCGATCGCTCGTAGCGAAACGCCCTCTTCGGCGACGGCGTGATACCGCGCTCCGGCGGCTCCCGTTTCCAGGGCACGTCGGTAAAGCGGCGCAGCGTCGAGCCGATGCACGGCTGGCCAGCGGTTCAGCCCGCTGCCGACATAGGCCGACAGCCGTGTCGCGCGCGCGAGGGCGATCATGAACGTGGCAAGGCCATGCTTGTCGCGGTCGTGCACCTGCGGCAGGCGCACCACCGAAACGTTGACCCCGCGCGCGACCAGCGACATGGCAGCCTGCTCGGACACCCGGGGCGTTCCCTGCGGACCGGCGGGCGGCACATCCTCCTCGGTCGTGACGCTGCCCGCGATGGGAGGAACCCCGGCGGTCACGACCAGGGGCCGATCGGACCCTGCCAGCACCTCGCCGATCGCCTCGATCGCGCGCCGGTCCGCCTCGCTGTTTTCGGCAAACCTCGAAAAGTCGTGGTTGAATGCGGTGTGGATCACCCCATCCGCCAGGGCAGCACCATGGCGCAGGCTTTCCAGATCCTCCAGATCGCCGCGATGCACGTCGGCCCCCGCAGCAATCAGCGCCCTTGCGCCATCGTCGGACCGGGCGAGTCCCAGCACCCGGTATCCGGTGCCAAGCAGTTCGGGGATGATGGCGGAGCCGACGAAGCCGGTGGCGCCGGTGAGGAAGACGCGCATGATGGTTGATCTTTCCAGATTGATGTCGCGATAAATCGAGCTGTGGCCAGGGCCGTCGCGATCCGGTAGGCATACCAAACGGATCGCTCCTCCGTTTGTATACGGAACGTCGTTCCGTTTATCAAGAGGGTTCCCTTGCGCGAAGGCATCCCCGACGAAGAGGATGGGCGCGTGCCGCCCAGCCGCGGCAAACGCCGGGTGCGCGCCGACGCACAGCGCAACATCGACATGCTCCTTCACACGGCCAGGACGGTTTTCGCGGCCTCCGGGGTAAATGCCACGGTGCGCGAAATCGCCGAGAAGGCCGGGGTGGGGATCGGCACGGTCTACCGGCACTTTCCGAACCGCTCCGCCCTCGTCGCCGCCGTCTTCCGCCACGAGGTCGACGCCTGCGCCGATGCCGCATCGGTCCTGGCAGCGACGCATCCCCCGGACGAGGCGTTGGCCACGTGGATGCAGCGTTACGTTGACTTCATCGTGGCGAAACGTGGATTGGCGGCCGCGCTCCACGCCGGGGACCCCGCCTTTGACGCCCTGCCGGCCTATTTCGAGAAACGCCTCCGCCCGGCGATGCAGGCGCTGCTCGAAACCGCCGCCGCCGCAGGCAAGGTGCGCGGCGATGTCGACCCCTACGATTTGCTTCGAGCGGTTGCGAGCCTGTGCACCCCCGATCGAGATGGCGGCGCCGCACAGGCGCGTCGAATGGTTGCCCTGATGGTCGACGGCCTGCGCTACGGTGCGACGCGCGACGGATGTTAGAAGGGTGTCGCCAACCCCGTCCGCGAATGCTGCGCTGAGACGCGCTGTGTCCGTGAGGGCTGATGGCGCGGCAGCCCGTTGCAGGTGGCTCCGGCGGTAGGATTCGAACCTACGACCAACGGATTAACAGTCCGATGCTCTACCACTGAGCTACGCCGGACCAGAGCCCCTGCCGAGGCGTGCGCGGGGATATAGCAAAGGGGTCCGGGAGCGTCCAGCGACAAGTGCCGCGGGTTTT
>JANNOT010000432.1:0-1992 GCA_031399375.1 Paraoceanicella sp. | reverse complement strand
GCTCGGCTACGCGCTCCAGCACCTCCTCCTGAACCGGGCCATCGGGACCGACATCCTGCCGCCGCTCCTGATGACCTTCGGGCTCTCGGTCGTGATCCAGAACGGCCTTCTGGAGGCCTTCTCGGCCGACAGCCGCCGCCTGAGCGCAGGCGCGATCGAGACGGCGTCGATCCCGCTCGGCGGCGGGATTGCCATCGGGGTCCTGCCGCTCCTCACCCTCCTCGCCGCCATCGGCGTCATCGTGGGGCTGAACCTGCTCTTTTACCGCACCAGCCTAGGGCGGGCATTCCGCGCCGTGTCGGACGATCCCGCCATAGCGCGGCTGATGGGGATCGACGACCGCAAGCTCTTTGCCATCGCCATGGGGATCGCGCTTGGCGTCGCGGCCCTCGCAGGATTGTTTCTCGGCGTGCGGGCGAACTTCGATCCGTCCATCGGGCCCGCGCGGCTGATCTTCGCCTTCGAGGCGGTGATCATCGGCGGGCTCGGCTCGCTCTGGGGCACGTTGGCGGGCGGTGTCGTTCTGGGGGTCGCGCAGACGCTGGGCGCGGCAATCAACCCCGAATGGCAGATCCTGGCGGGGCACCTCGCCTTCCTCGCCATCCTGATCGTGCGGCCGCGGGGCCTGTTTCCCCGGGGGGGCCAGTGATGGAGGCGCGGATCGTCACCGCGACCCGGGCGACCCCCGTGGTCACCGTGGTTTCTCTCGCCGTGGTGGCCGCCCTGGCGCTCGCTCCGCTCTACGCCGGGCGGGGGCTGATCCAAGACCTCTTCTTCGTCCTGACGATGCTCTGCCTGGCGCAGTACTGGAACCTGCTCGCGGGCTTCGCGGGGCTGGTGTCGGTGGGCCAGCAGGCGTTCGTGGGCCTCGGCGCCTATGCGCTTTTCGGCCTCGTGATCCTCGCGGGGCTCGACCCGCTGCTCGCCATTCCGCTCGCGGGAGTGGTCGCCGGGGTGATCGCGATCCCCACATCGTTCGTCGTGTTCCGCCTGCGCGGGCCCTACTTCGCCATCGGGACCTGGGTAGTCGCGGAGGTGTTCCGCCTGCTGCTGGCGCAGTGGAAGACGCTGGGCGGCGGCACGGGCACGTCCCTGCCGCGCGAAGCGACGAACGATGCCTGGGCGGTGGTGCAGGTGGCGGAGCTTCTCGACCTGCGTACGGCGGCGGCGCGCGACGTGGTGGCCTACTGGGCCGCCCTCCTCCTCGCCGTGCTGACCGTGGGGCTGATGATCCGGGTCCTGCGGTCCCGCGCGGGCCTCGGCCTTGCCGCGGTGCGCGACAGCGAGGTCGCGGCGGGCTCGGTGGGGGTGGAGGCCGAGCGGATGAAGCGCGCCGTCTACGTCCTCTGCGCCATCGGCACCGGCCTCACCGGCGCGCTCGTCTTCCTGCAGACCGCCCGCATCTCGCCCGATGCCGCGTTCAACGTGATCGACTGGACCGCCATGGTGATCTTCATCGTGGTCATCGGCGGCATCGGGTCGGTCGAGGGGCCGATCGTGGGGGTGATCGTCTTCTACCTGATGCGAGACTGGCTGTCGGGCTTCGGCCCCTGGTACCTCATGGGGCTCGGCGCGCTCGCCATCCTCACCATGCTGTTCTTCCGCCGCGGGCTCTGGGGCACGCTGGCGGAACGCTACGACATCGCCCTCTTCCCGATCCGCAGGCGGTTCGAGGTGCGGGGGCCGGACGGGGTCTGGCGCGGATGACCGCCACAATAACCGGGAGGAAAACATGATCGAGACGGATGTTCTGGTGGTCGGCACCGGCCCCGCGGGGGGCACGGCGGCGCTCGCGCTTGCAAGCTCCGGCATCGACACCATCGCCATCACCAAGTGGAACTGGCTCTGCCGCACCCCGCGCGCCCACATCACCAACCAGCGGGCGATGGAGGTCCTGCGGGATTTCGGGCTGGAAGGCGAGGCGATCAAGCACGCCGTCCCCCAGGACCTGATGGGCAACAACGTGTTCTGCGAAAGCCTCGCGGGCGAGGA
>JANNOT010000407.1:0-2445 GCA_031399375.1 Paraoceanicella sp. | reverse complement strand
CCTCTGGGACAAGGCCCGGGGGACCATCGTGTCAAACGAGTCCTCCGAGATCATCCGGATGCTGACCTCGGCGTTCGACGGGATCACGGGGAACACGCTCGATCTCTGGCCCGCTGACCTACGCACGGCCATCGAGCCGGTGAACGCGCGCATATACGAAACGCTGAACAACGGGGTCTACCGCGTCGGGTTCGCGACAACCCAGTCGGCCTATGACGAGGCGGTCTCGGCGCTCTTCGCCACGCTCGACTGGCTGGAGCGGCGGCTTGCCGACCAGCCCTGGCTGTTGGGCACCCGGCAGACCGAGGCGGACTGGCGGCTGTTTACGACCCTTGTGCGCTTCGACACGGTCTATCACGGCCATTTCAAGTGCAATCGGCGCCGGATCGTCGATTACCCCGCACTCTGGGCCTATGCACGGCAGCTCTACCAGTGGCCCGGCGTTGCGGAGACGGTGGATTTCGCCCAGATCGCCCGGCATTACTACTACAGCCACGACACGATCAATCCGACGCGCATCGTGCCCACAGGTCCCGATCATGACTGGTCGGCGCCGCATGGTCGCGGCTAGGGCGGGGTCAGGCGCGCTTCTGATCGGCGGCGTAATTGGCCGCGGCATCATTTTTCGGCCCGACATACTCGAGCAGCGCGGCGAGATCGTCGGGTCGGAACGGCGTGCTGAGCATGCTGCGGGCGTTCGGTATCACGCTGAAGATCGATCCGTCCGAGAAGAAGCTCGAATTGGTCACCGTGATGATGGGCACATTCGGATTGCGGTAGGTGGCGTAGTCCGAGATGGCGATGGCACCGCCATCGGGCAGCACGAGCTGGAGCACTAGCGCATCGAACGTCTCGAAGCGCAGGAGCTTTATCGCTTCCGCCTGGGTGGTGGCGAGCGTGACATCGACACCCCGGCGCGCCAGAAACCGCGCCCAGAGGCTGCCCAGGTCAGCGTTATGCTCGACGATCAAAACTCTCATGTCCCATCGGGCCCCTCGCAGGCACCCGTCCTCTCGCTTTTGCCTATAATTTTACACAAGACTTAAAAAAGGGTTAAGCGCCCCCAGACACCTGCAATTGCACCCGGCCGATCTTCGCGCTACTCCCCGTTCACCCATCCTCGTTCCGGCAGGCTCATCCAATGCACGTGATCGTAACTGTCTGTGAGACATGCAACTTCTCGTCGGAGGCGAAATTGCAGCTCGATCGGACCGGCGGAGAAATGCTCGCAGAACTGTTGGAGCAGGATGCCCGTTCCGACCAACAAGTACAAGTGCGCCGTCATGCCTGCCTGATGGGCTGCGCGCGGCACTGCAACGTCGCGCTGAGCGCCGCGGGAAAGCTGACCTATGTCCTTGGCAGCTTTGAGCCCGCACCGGAATCGGCGGCGGCGATCATGGGATTCGCGCGGCTCTATGCCGAAAGCGCGACGGGCCAGGTGCCCTACCGGCTCTGGCCGGAGGGGGTGAAGGGTCACTTCGTGGCGCGAATCCCCCCCCTGCCCGCGGCGTGAGCACGGGACGGCCCGAGCATGGCGGCGCACCCGGCGCGGCTGCCCGCCGATTCGGGGGTGACGCGGCCGACTGGCTCGATCTCTCGACCGGCATCAACCCGGTCCCCTTCCCCCTGCCCCCGATCGCCCCCGGGGCGTGGACCCGGCTGCCAGAGCCCGCGGACGAGGCTGCGCTGGTCGCGGCCGCGCGCCGGTTCTGGGCCGTGCCCGACAGCCACGGCATCGTGGCAGCACCCGGCACGTCCGCCCTGATCGCGCTGCTGCCCCGGATCCTGCCGCCGGGGCGGGTGGAGATCCCCGGCCCGACCTATGCCGAACACGCCGCGGCCTTCGCCGCCGCGGGATGGGCGCAGGGACCGGGCGACCTGCGCGTGCTCGTCCATCCCAACAATCCCGACGGGCGGCGGTGGGGCGCGGCGGATGTCGGGCCGCGCGGCATCGTGGACGAAAGCTTCGCGGATGCCGATGCCTGCACCCTGCCCCACGGGCCCCAGATCACGCTGAAGAGTTTCGGCAAGTTCTGGGGCCTCGCCGGGCTGCGCCTGGGGTTTGCCATCGCGCCCCTGGGGCTCGCCTATGCCATCGCCGACGCGCTCGGCCCCTGGCCCGTCTCGGGACCCGCGCTCGCCATCGGAACCGCGGCGCTCGACGATCCCGCCTGGGCGGCAGGGGCGCGGGCACGGCTGGCGGCGGGTGCCGCGCGGCTCGACCGGCTCCTGACGGAGGCGGGCGCAGGGGTGATCGGGGGCACCGCGCTCTTTCGCCTGGCACAAGTTCCCGACGGGCGGGCGGTGCAGGCGCGGCTCGCGGCCAACCGGATCTGGACCCGGGCGTTCGACCACAGCCCGACCTGGCTGCGGCTGGGCCAGCCCGGCGACGCGGCGGGCTGGGCGCGGCTCGCCGATGCCCTTCCCGGGGCGATCGGGACATGA
>JANNOT010000384.1:0-12193 GCA_031399375.1 Paraoceanicella sp. | reverse complement strand
CGGTGTTCCGCATGCTCGACAAGAAGCGCATGCGCGATTTCGCCCGGGAAAAGCTGACCGAGCTCGGCCTGATGACCGTCCAGTCGATCAACCAGGCGGTGGAGACGCTGTCGGGCGGCCAGCGCCAGGGGGTGGCGGTGGCCCGCGCTGCGGCCTTTGCCACCAAGTTCGTCATCATGGACGAACCGACGGCGGCGCTGGGGGTGAAGGAAAGCCGCCGGGTGCTCGAGCTCATCCAGGACGTGCGGTCGCGCGGCATGCCCAGCGTGCTCATCAGCCACAACATGCCCCATGTGTTCGAGGTGGCGGACCGCATCCATATCCACCGCCTGTCGCGCCGCCACGCGGTGATCCGGCCCCAGGATTTCACCATGTCCGACGCCGTCGCGATCATGACGGGGGCGGCGGAGCCCCCCACCGAGATCGCCCTGCCGCCGGGCGCCGTGCTGCACTGAACCGGGGGGGTCGCGCGCGCCCCTGGGTGGTGGCGCGCGACCCTGCTGCCCCGGCCCCGGTCGCGCCGAATTGCAAGAGGTCCCGATGTTCCTGGTCTGCGGCGAAGCGCTCTATGATGTGTTCATCGCGGGCGAGACCCCAAACGGCTTCACGCTCGACGCCCGGATCGGCGGCTCGCCGTTCAACGTGGCCATTGGCCTTGCCCGGCTCGGCCAGCGGGCGGGGTTTTTCGCGGGCCTCTCGACCGACCCGCTCGGCGCCCGGCTCGTCGCCGCGCTGGGGGCGGAGGGGATCGAGACCGGGCGGGTGGTGCGCAAGGCGAACCCCACCACCCTTGCCCTCGTGGGGGTCGGGCCGGACGGGGGCGCGCGCTACAGCTTCTACACCCTCGGCGCCGCCGACCGCTCGCTGACCGAGGCGGAGATCCCCGATCTTGCCGGCGTGACGGCGGTCCATTTCGGGTCGTTCAGCCTGGTGGTGGAACCGACGGCGGGCACGCTCCTGACCCTTGCGACCCGGGCCGCGCAACAGGGGGCGCTCGTGTCGCTCGACCCCAATCTGCGGCTCAACGTCGATCCCGACCTCGGCACATGGCAGCGCATGGTCGATGCGCATCTCGCGCTCGCCGATCTGGTGAAGGTGAGCGAGGAGGATCTCGCGAGCCTCTATCCCGGGCGCCCGGTCGAGGATGCCGCGCGCGACTGGCAGGCCCGCGGACCGGCGCTGGTCGTCGTGACGCTCGGGTCCGCGGGGGCCTTCGCGGCGTCGGCCCACGGCATCGACCGGGTGCCGGGGCGGCAGGTGGACGTGATCGACACGGTGGGTGCGGGCGACACGTTCCAGGCCGCCCTGCTGGCCGGGCTTGCCGAACGCGACCGCGCCACGCCCGCGGGCCTGCGCACCCTGCCCGCCGCGGACATCGCCCCCCTGCTCGACTTCGCGACCCGGGCGGCCGCGATCACCGTCACGCGCCGCGGCGCCGACCTGCCACGACGCCACGAGCTGCCCGCCTAGGGCGCATTGGACCCGCACCGCCACCCCCGCCGGTCGGGAAAATGCGGCCGCCGCAGAGGTTAGGCTGCCCGACCCGAACCTGTCGGGTCCGAGCGCGCTCTAGGCGGGGGCGGCGAAATCGGGCAGAAGGGCGGGCGCGGACGCCCGACAGCGAGAGGATACCCCGAGCATGACCGACAGCATCGCCGCCGCCTGGGCGCGGATCGAGGCCGAGGGGGCGCGGCTGCGCCCGATCCACCTGCGCGCGCTCTTTGCCGCCGATCCGCGGCGGTTCGAGCGGCTGTCGGTGGCCGAGGGCGACCTCTTCATCGATTTCTCCAAGGAAAAGCTCGATGCGGTCGCGGTCGAGGCGCTGCTCGACCTTGCCCGGGCCGAGGGGCTGGAACCGCGGCGCGACGCCCTCTTTGGCGGCGCCCCGATCAACCTGACCGAGGGGCGCGCCGTCCAGCACATGGCCCTGCGCGCCCCCGAGGGCACGTCGGTGGTGATCGACGGCGCCGACGTGATGCCCGACGTGCGCGCGACCCTCACGCGCTTTCTCGGCTTTGCCGACCGGGTCCGGAGCGGTGCCTACGCCGCGGCGGACGGGCAGCCCTTCGGCGATGTGATCAACATCGGCATCGGCGGCTCCGATCTCGGCCCCGTCATGGCCACGCGGGCCCTGCGGCCCGACCATGACGGCCCGCGGCTCCATTTCGTATCCAATGTCGACGGGGCGCATCTGCGGGATGTGACCGGGCCGCTCGATCCCGCGCGCACGCTGGTCATCGTCGCCTCCAAGACCTTCACGACGCAGGAGACGATGCGCAACGCCCTCTCTGCCCGCGACTGGCTCGCGGCGGGGCTGGGCGCGCAGGCGGGCGCCCATATGGCGGCCGTTTCCACCAACGTCCCCGCCGCGGGGGCGTTCGGGATTGCCGAGGACCGGGTGTTCGGCTTCTGGGACTGGGTGGGCGGGCGCTATTCGGTCTGGTCGGCGATCGGGCTGCCGCTCGCCATCGCCATCGGGGGGGCGCGGTTCCGCGACTTTCTCGCCGGGGCCGCGGCGATGGACGCGCATTTCCGCACGGCGCCCTTGCGGCAGAACCTGCCCGTGCTCCTCGCCCTGGTCGGGATCTGGCGGCGCAACGTCATGGGGGCCTCGACCGTTGCGCTGATCCCCTACGACCAGCGGCTCGAGCGGTTCCCCGCCTATGTCCAGCAGCTCGACATGGAATCGAACGGCAAGCGCGTGACCCGCAACGGCGCGGCGGTCACGGGGGCGACCGGACCGGTGATCTGGGGCGAGCCGGGGACGAACGCGCAGCATTCGTTCTTCCAGCTCCTCCACCAGGGCACGGACGTGATCCCGGTAGATTTCATCGCCGCGCGCAGCCCGCGCGAGGACATGGGCGACCACCACCGCCTGCTGCTCGCCAACTGCCTCGCCCAGGGCCAGGCCTTCGCCTTCGGCCGCACCGAGGCGGAGGTGCGGGCCGAGATGGCCGCCAAGGGGGTGCCCGCGACGGAGATCGACCGCCTGGCGCCACACCGCACGTTTCCGGGGGACCGGCCCTCCACGACCATCCTGCACGAGCGGCTCGACCCCTACAGCCTCGGGCGGCTGATCGCGCTTTTCGAACACAAGGTGTTCGTGCAGGGGACGATCTGGAACGTGAATTCCTACGACCAGTGGGGGGTGGAGCTGGGGAAGGTCCTCGCCCAGGCGCTGATCCCGGCACTCGCGGGGGGCGATGCGGCGGGACTCGACGGCTCGACCGCCGGACTGATCGCGCGGCTGCGCGGATAGGGTGCGCCCACCGGGGGCATCGAGCCCCCGGCGGGCGCCTGGCACCTGGACGGGCGACGGGACGCTGCGGGTGGACGGGCGACGGGACGCTGCGGGGCCGGACAGCAAGGCCGCTTGGAAGCGCTTGAGGAGCAGGGTGCTCCTCAAGGCGCCCGGACCAGCCTGCGGTTGCGATTCGCCCGCGCGTCAAGGCCAAGCCCCCGTTCCGGGGGCGCGCGATGCGCGGCCTTGACCCGCGGCCGAATCGCGGCGTGCCCGGCGGTCAGGCGGCGCGGCAGATATCGGTCTCGGCAGCGATGCGGGGGATGTCGCAGCGCATGAGGCCCAGCTCGGCCAGATCGCGGTCGCTGAACCGCGCAAGCTCGGCGGCGGCGCGGTCCGCGGAAGTCGCGGCGGGGGGCGCGATCCAGTCGCGCAGGGTCGTCAGGATGGTGGCGGTCATGGTCATGTTCCTCTGATCAGGTTCCTCCCGCCGGTGCGAACTCTTGACGGTCCTATTGCACTGCAACATGGCGAGCCATGCGTCTGGGGTCAAGAGTATGCGTATCTGTCATGCATCCGGTGCAGGATGGCCGCAGAGCGCGTGCGCCGAAGCGGCGGGAAAACCATGCTTTACCGGATGCGGCGCTTCGCGCAGTCTGGTGCGGCAGCGAAGGAGCCCAGCCATGATCCGCACCGGAGCCGAATACCGCGCCTCGATCCGCGACGGCCGCGCGGTTTTCATCGACGGCGAGCGGGTGGCGGACGTGACGACCCACCCCGCGTTCAAGCCCATCGTGGACATCCGCGCGCGGATCTACGACATGGCCCATGACGCGGCGACCCGCGACGTGATGAGCTACAGGGCCCCGGACGGCGAGCGCCACGCGATCGGCAACAAGCTGCCCGAGAGCCAGGACGACTGGTGGGCCAAGCGCCGGGCCACCGACACGGTGCTCGACACCGTGGGCGGGATCGTCACCCGGATGGGCGACGAGACGGTGGGCGAGATGTGGTCGCTCCATGACGGACGGGACGTGCTATCCGAGATCGACCCTGCGTTCGCACGCAATATCGAGACCCATATCCTGCGCGCGCTCCATGGCGACCCCTTCCATGTCAGCGCCAATACCGACCCCAAGGGCGACCGTTCCAAGGCGCCGCAGGAGCAGGACCCCGACATGCTCCTGCATGCCGTGCGCGAGACCGATGCGGGCATCGTGGTGCGCGGCGCGAAATACGAGACGGCAGCCGCCTACGCCAACCAGGCGTTCACGAAACCCACGATCGCGAACTGGGGCTCGGACGCGATGTCCGACTATGCGGTCGGGTTCATCTGCGATCTGGGGTCGCCGAACCTGAAATTCATCTGCCGGTCGTCCTTCGCGGGCCGGAACCCGGACGACTATCCCCTGTCCACCCGGTTCGACGAGATCGACACCATCGTGATCTTCGATGACGTGCTGATCCCGTGGGAGAACGTGCTCTTCTACCGCCACACCCGCGCCGCGACGTTCATCCGCGCCACGCTGCACCGCTATTCCGCCTTCGCCTTCGTCCAGCGCAACCTGAGGCTCGCGGACATGATGATCGGGGCGGCGCTCTTCAACGCGCGCCAGACCGGGCTCGACAAGCAGCAGGCGGTGCAGGAAAAGCTGGCCGAGCTTGCCTGTTACCGCGAGACGATCCATGCCCACCTGACGGCCGCGATCACGCTCGCCGAGCGCAGCCCGGCGGGGCTCTGCATGCCCAACCAGTCGCTGCTCTATGCCGGACGGCACCTTGCCTGCAGCCAGTTGCATCAAATGATGCATATCGCCCGCGATCTCTGCGGCGGGCAGATCTGCGTGACGCCGAGCGCCGCGGCATTCGACCACCCCGAGACCAAGCCCTGGCTCGACAAGTACTACTCGATCAACGACGACTGGGTGGCGGACGACCGGCGCCGATTGCTGGCATTCGCGCGCGATCTGCTCAATTCGGACTATGCCGGCCACCGCCTGACGTTCCAGATGTTCGCGCAGGCCCCGGCCTATGCCCATCTCGCCGCCGTCTATCGGAACTTCGACTGGGACGGGCCGCTGGCGTTCGTCAAGGCGTCGGCGGGCCTGTCGGACCGGGTGCTGGGCGGCAAGGTCCTGGCGGGCAGGGACGTGGCGCCGTCGCCGATGCCCGGGCCGCACAGCCCGCCGCTGGCGGCGGAGTGACGCGCATGACCCGGATGGACGATCTCGACCCGCTCGCCGCCCTGCGCGCCACCGCCGCACGTCCGTTCACCGATGCCCGCGCGATGCCGCCGGGGGTCTACACCTCGCCCGTGGTGCTCGCGGCAGAGATGGAACGCATCTTTGCCCGCGACTGGGTCTGCATCGGCCGCGCCTCGTCGCTGGCCGCGCCGGGGGACTACCTGACCTACACGCTTGCGGGCCAGCCCATCGTGGTGCTGCGCGACCGCGACGGGTCGATCCGGGCGATGTTGAACGTGTGCCTGCACCGCATGTCCACCCTGCTTGAGGGGCGGGGCAACACCCGGTCCATCGTCTGTCCGTACCACGCCTGGACCTACAACCTCGACGGATCGCTGCGCGGCGCCCCGGCGATGACCCGCAACGACGGGTTCTGCAAGGATGCGCTCGCCCTGCCCCAGATCCGCTGCACGGTGTGGGAGGGGTGGGTGATGGTCACGCTCGACCCGGCGGCCGAGCCGGTGGAGCGCACCCTTGCCGGGCTTGCGGCCACCCTGGCCCCGTTCGGCATGGCCCGCTATGTCGAGACGTTCCGCGAGGAGCACGCCTGGGACACCAACTGGAAGGTGCTGGCCGAGAACTTCATGGAAAGCTACCACCTGCCGGTCTGCCATGCCGGCACCATCGGCGGTCTGTCGCGCATCGAGGATGCCGAGATGCCGGAGGGCGAGGCGGGCTACAACCTTCACTTCATCCAGAAGGATCCGTCCTTCACGCTGTCCGTCGCCCATCCGACGAACACGACGCTGACCGGGGACTGGCGGCTCAAGACAGCGGTGTTCGCCGTCTATCCCTCGCTCCTCATCACGCTGACCCCGGGGTATTTCTGGTATCTGTCGTTGCATCCGCTCGCGCCCGGGCGGGTCCACATCGTCTTCGGCGGCGGGCTGTCGCCCGAATTCGTCACCGACCCCGCGGCGCCCGCGCATTTCGCAGGCCTGAAGGCGCTGCTCGACGACGTGAACGCGGAGGATCGCGGGTGCACCGAGCGCGTGTTTCGCGGCGTCTCCTCGCGCCTCGCCGCGGCGGGGCCGATGAGCCATCTCGAGCGCCCGCTCTACGATTTCGCGCGCTATCTGGCGCAGCGGCTGTCATGACCCGCGCCGCCCGGCGCCGCCTTGCGTGACCCCGTGACCCATACCCGGATCCGCCCATTCAACACCCGCGACACCTATCCCGAGCAGCGGCTCGACAACGACGTGGCCCAGGCGGTGGTGGCGCGGGGGCGGCTCGTGTTCCTGCGCGGCCAGTGCCCGCAGGACCTCGGCACCGGGGCGAGCCTCGACAGCCACGACCCGGTGGCGCAGACCCATCTGGTCATGCAGAACATCGTCCAGCTGATCGGCGAATGCGGGGCGGAAATGGCGCATCTCACCAAGCTTGTCGTGTACCTGACCGATGTGCGGCATCGCGAGGCGGTCTACCGGACTATGGGTGGCTATATCCGCGGGGTCCACCCGGTCTGCACGGGGCTCGTCGTCGTGGCGCTCGCCCGTCCGGAATGGCTGGTGGAGATCGACGCCACGGCGGTCATCCCCGATTGACCGGGGCGGGGCGATGACATTCTCTCTGGTCGCCCGCTGTGCACGGACGGGGATGTTCGGCGTCGCCGTCACCTCCTCCTCCCCCGCGGTGGCCGCACGCTGCGCCCATGCCCGCGCCGGGGTGGGGGCGGTCGCCAGCCAGAACGTGACCGATCCAGCGCTCGGACCCCGCGCGCTCGACCTCATGGCGGGCGGGGCGACGGCGGCCGAGGCGGTCGCGATCCTCGCACGGCTGCCCCACGCGGAGTTCCGCCAGATCCTCGCGGTGGACGCGGCGGGTGGCACGGCGGTCCATTCGGGACCCCGCGCGCTCGGGGTCTGGGCGGACGCGGTCGGCGACGGCGTCGCATCGGGGGGCAACCTGCTGGCGGATCGGGGCGTCCCGGCGGCGATCGTGGCGGGGTTTGCGGCCACGACCGGGCATCTCGCCGACCGCCTGATCGCAGGGCTTCGCGCGGGGCGCATGGCGGGGGGCGAGGCGGGACCGCTCCACTCGGCCGGGCTCAGGATCGTTCGCGAGATGACCTGGCCCGTCGCGGACCTGCGCTGCGACTGGACCGATGACTGCCCCGTCGAGGCGCTTGCCGCTCTCTGGTCGCGGTATGCGCCGGAGCTGGAGGCCTACGTCACCCGGGCCCGCGATCCCGGCGCGGCCCCGTCCTACGGGGTTCCGGGGGATCGGTGAGGCAAACGGAAACCCGCCTGGGGATGCGATCCGGATGCCGGGCCGTCCGTTGACCCCGGGGATAGCGACGGATAGGCGGGGGCCGGAGGGGGCACCGATGACCAATCCGATGACAGGACCTGCGCGCTTCAAGCTCGGGGTGTTTTCGATGAATGCCGATGGCGGGCTCGCCATCACAACCGTGCCGGAGCGCTGGGGGGCGAGCTGGGCCGACAACCTCGCCGCGGCGCGGATCGCAGAGGCGGCGGGGTTCGATTTTCTCCTGCCCATCGCGCGATGGAAGGGGTTCGGGGGGGCGACGCGGGTGCGCGAGCACTCGTTCGAGACGTTGACCTGGGCCGCGGCACTGGCGGCGGCGACGACGCGCATCGCGATCTTTGCCACCGTGCATGTGCCGCTGGTGCATCCCGTCTTCGCCGCCAAGGCGCTCGCGACCATCGATCATGTCTCGGGCGGACGCGCCGGGCTCAACATCGTCTGCGGCTGGAACCCGGGCGAGTTCGCGATGTTCGGGCAGGAGCCGGACGCCCGCGGCTACGACCGGGCGGCCGAATGGCTGTCGATCGTCGAGCGGGCCTATGCCGACGACGCCCCCTTCGACCATGACGGCGCGTTCTACCGGCTGACGGGCGTGATCAGCCGCCCCGCGAGCCTCCAGCGCCCCCGGCCGCTCACCATGAACGCGGCCTTCGGCGCGCCGGGGCGGGATTTCGCCGCGCGCTGGTGCGACTGTCTCTTCTCCACCTTCACCGATCTGGCGGACGGGGCACGCCATGTCGCCGACATGCACCGACGGGCTGGCGCCGCCGGGCGGACCGTTGGCGTCTACACCGTCGCCCACGTCGTCTGCCGCGACAGCCAGGCCGAGGCCGAGGATTTCTACGACCGCTATGCGGTGCGCGAAGCGGACCATGCGGCGGTGGACGATCACATGGCCCGCAAGAAGGAGTTCGCAGGCAGCCACGATCCCCGCGCCTTCGCGCTCTACCGCCAGCGTTTCGCGGGCGGGGCGGGCAGCTATCCGCTGGTGGGTACCCCCCGGCAGGTAGCCGACGAGATCGTGCGGATCGCGGCGCAGGGCTATCTCGGGGCGGCGCTCAGCTTCGTGAACTACACCGACGACCTGCCGCAGTTCGGCGCGCAGGTGATCCCGCTTCTGGCCGAAGCCGGGCTGCGCGGCTGACCCGCCCGGGCGATCCACCGCATGGCTGGCGCGGCCCGCCGGGTCTAGTCTGACATCCGGGCATCGAGGAGACGGCGATGGAGGCGGCGGTCAGGTTGGGGGTGTTCCTCGCGGTCTTCGCCGCGGTCGCGATCGCGGAATGGCGCGCGCCCCGGCGCCTGCCGACCATGGACCGCGCGGCCCGCTGGCGGATCAATCTTTCGATCTTCGTCCTCGACGTGATCGCGCAGCGCCTGACGCTCGGGGCCGCAGCCTATGGCGCGGCGCTCTGGGCCGACGCGCAGGGCTGGGGTCTCCTCCGCCAGATCGACGCGCCGCCGCTGCTTGCGGGGCTTGCGGCCTTCGTCCTCCTGGACCTCGCGATCTACCTCCAGCACGTGGCGTTCCACGCGAGCCCGACCCTGTGGCGCCTGCACCGGGTGCACCATGCCGATCTCGACATGGATCTTACGACCGGCCTGCGGTTCCACCCAGGCGAGATCCTGCTCTCGCTCATGTGGAAGACGGGCGTGGTCGTGGCGCTCGGTGCCGACCCCTGGACGGTCGTGGTGTTCGAGGCGGTTCTGAACGGCGCCGCGCTCTACACCCACGGCAACCTCCGCATCCCCGTGCGGGTGGACCGCGCCATCCGCCGGGTGTTCTGCACGCCGGACATGCACCGCGTGCACCACTCGACGGTCCCGGTCGAGACGAACTCGAACTACGGCAATTTCCTGTCGGTCTGGGACCGGCTCTTCGGCACGATGCGCACCAATCCCGCCCGCGGCCAGGACGGGGTCGAGATCGGACTGGCCGAGGCGCGCGATCCCACCCGCCTCGGTCTGCCCGCGCTCCTTCTCATGCCGTTTCGCTAAGGATCGCGGCTGGCAGCGCCTGCCATGTCGCGAGGCAACCGACGACCGCGCGTCGTCCGACGTACCGACCCCCTGACGCCGCGCTGCACCGGGATCGAGGCGCGGGTAGCTCCTGCACGTCGCCTAGCGGCGGGCGCGGCGCATCCCTGCCAAGACGAGGCCGCCGAGCGCAACCGCGAGCAGCGGGAAAGCAGCCGGCACCGGGATCGCTGCAAGATCGGTGACCGTCAGCACCCCGCGGATGCCCTCCGGCGTGGCGGCCAGGGTCGCAAACGGGTCGTCGCCGAACATGCCGGTGATCGACACCAGGACGAATGGCCCATAGATGGCAATGATCCCCACGGTCAGCGCCGGATCGATCTCGACCAGGAACTCGATCAGATCGGTGTCGAACCCGGTTGCGATCGCCCCGCCGCCGATGTCGCCGCCTGCGGTGAGGCCGGTCAGGAACGGCGGAAACGGAAGGTCGGGGTCGACCGGCACGTCGCCGAAGAGGCTGACGAACGGATCCTCGCCCTCGGGCGTGACGGCCGAGAAGAAGAGGCCGTCATACGCGACCTCCACATCGACGCTGAAGCTGTCGCTGCCGAGCAGCAGCCCGCGCGCGGCGATGTCGATGGGGGCGGCGGTCGCGGCGGCACCGATCAGGGCGGCACCGGCGGCGATCAGCGTGGTCAGGGTCTGGCGAAGCGTCATGGCATGTCCTCGGGGTACAGGGCGCGGCGGCTGGACCGCCACGCCGGATGAACGTCAGGCGGTGAAGTCGAAGATGTCGGCATAGGTCAGGCCCTGGACCAGCACGCTGTCGCGGTCCGCGCCCTCGAGGAACAGGAACACGCCCCCCGCGGTGTCGCGGTGCGAGCCGATGTCGGCACCGCCGAAGTCGAGCGTGTCGGCACCGTCGTCGAAGTCGGTGATGACCACCGATTCGCGCCGCCCGTTGCCCGCCGTGTCGATGACGAAAACGTCCGGCCCGCCGCCCCCGGTCAGCACGTCGCGCACGCCGCCCTGGCCGTCGATCCGGTCGGCGCGGTCCGTGCCGACCAGAAGATCGTTGCCCGCGGTCCCCGTGACCGCGTTCGGCTGCGCCTCGACCACGAACTGGCTGACGATGCGCGGCGTCAGCGCAAGCACGGCCGCCGGGTCCGCCGCCACGTCCGCGGCGGTGTAGGGGTCGATCCCCCAGGTCGTGACGGTCAGGGCCTGGGTGTCCGCGTCGATCTCGAACTCGGTCCAGCCGAAGGTATGGGCGGCCAGCCAGTCGCCCTCGAGAAGGGTCGCGTCGAAGAGCCCCTCCGCCGCCGCCAAGTTGTCGTCGAGCCCGATCGGGTCGAGCCCGGCGGGATTGATCGCGATGTTGGTGAAGGCCGCCTTCAGGAAGTCGTCCTTGTCGTTGGGGATCGAGTCCGTGTCGGGCGCGATAGGGAGCGAATTGTAGAACGCAACCTGCTCAGGGGTCAGCAGGCCCGTGGCCCCCGCGACTTCCACCACCGAGAAGCCGAAGGGCGGGTCGAAGGCGACCGAGCCCGTCGTGATCTCCCAGGCCGAGCTCGCCCGCTGCACGCCGCCCACGATGTCGGCGACGCTCTCCTGGTAGGTGATGTTGTTGACGAACGTGCCGTGGATGTCGGCGGCGACGAAGACGACGTTGTCGATCCCCTCGTCCTCGATGAACTGCAGCAGCGCCGTGCGCTCGCGGGCATAGCCCTCGTAGCTGTCGGTGCTGAAGAGGCCGATGTTCTGGATCGGCTCGGGCGTGTTCACGAATTTCCACGTGACACCCGCGGCCTCGGCGGCCAGCAGGTCCGCCTTGAGCTGGGCGAACTGCACGTCGCCGAGCAGCGTGCGGTCCTCGGTCAGGCTCTGCACCAGGAAGTTGCCCACCGACTGCGGGTTGGTGATGTCGGGCGAGGCGAGCTGCGGGTCGCGGAAGCTGCGCTGGTCCAGCACGATGTTGATCGCGTCCTGCCCGTAGGTCTGGGCGCGGTAGAGCTTGCGCTCGCCCGCCGTGGTCGCGTCCCCGGTGTCGCCGTAGAACTCCTCGGCGATCGGATGGTAGTCCTGGAACGCCTGCAGGCCGTTGTCGTAGAGCGCGGTGTCGTTCTGCAGAACGCCCGTTTCGCCAAAGCGCGGATCGCCATCGGCGAGCGCCCCACCGGCGAAATCGTTGGTCACCTCGTGGTCATCGATGGTCGCCCAGACCGCGGTCGAGCCGCGCACCTCCGCCCAGAAATTGGCGCCTGCATTCTCGCCATAGACCTCCTGGTACTTGATGCGGAACTCCTCCAGCGTCTCGGCCTGCGGGCCCGGGACGCCCGGGGTGGGGAAGTCGGCATAGATCGTGTCGCCGAGCAGGACGAAGAAGTCGAGCTCCGCCGCGGCCACGTTGGCGATGGCGGGATAGGGGGCGAGCTCGCCGCGCCAGTCGCCCGTGACGCCGAAG